>JASUTA010000136.1 GCA_030445805.1 Clostridiales bacterium | reverse complement strand
AGAGGAATTGAAGAATTCAAAAGAGGCATAGCCGAATTTTCTTCAAAAGAATGGCTTGCTCCGACAATTCTCGGAGACATAATCAATCCGGGCGATCTTGTATATCTGGTGATTCCTATAGATAACGCGGCTCCGAAAGGAAGATTGATTCTTCCTCAGGTGCAGACAATCAGAGATGTGCTTGACAACGACGCGATGGCTTTTGTAGTCAAGGAAAGGGAGCTGGCACATGCTTTCAAAACTTTTCCGGAACCTATATGCCATTAGAGGCATTTAAAAGAGCCATTGAGGAAGCCAAGATCGAAGGGGTTATCGGGATCAGCGTTTCGACGCGGCCGGATTGCATTGATCAGCCGTATTTGGATTACCTTGCGGAGGTTCAGGCGGAGGGCTATGCCATTGAAATCGAGCTTGGGCTTCAATCGATCAATATCAACACGCTCAATATGATTCATCGCGGACACGGACTCGCAGAGTTTGTGAAAGCGGTCTTGGACATTCAGCGATACGGGTTTTCGATTTGCGTGCATTTGATTGCCAACCTGCCTTGGGATACGGAAGATGACTTCTATGAAGCCGGTCGATTGATTTCCGTGCTCGGTATTGAAGCGGTAAAAGTGCATTCGCTTTACATTCTGCCGGAAACCGTACTCGGTCAGTGGTATTCTATGGACTATTTTGACGTATTGCCGGCCGAAGCGTACATTGATCGCGTGATTCACTTTTTAAGAGTGATTCGCCCGGATATCGTCATTCAACGTCTTTTTGCCAGGGCACCGGAAGAAGCACTCTTCTGTAATTGGGAAACGAGCTGGCGTAAATTGCTGAACACTTTGGAAGAACGTATGGAAACCATGGATTATAAACAGGGAGATTTGTACAATGTCGGCCCCAAAATCCCTGTGCAAATAGAGAAATAAAGGCGCCGCATCGGGAGGTACACGTGAAGGTCATTCAAGAATGGAAAACATTACTCATCCCTTATGAACAGGCCGTTGAGGAACTCAAGGTCAAGTTTAAGGCACTCAGAAACCAATACAGAGAGATGAATGAATACTCCCCGATCGAATTTGTTACCGGGCGCGTTAAGAAAATTTCGAGCATCATTGAAAAAGCGGAGCGCCGGAAAATCCCGATGGACTTGATCGAGGAGCAGATGGAAGACATTGCCGGTATTCGGGTCATGTGCCAGTTTATCAACGACATCTATGCCGTTGTGGAACTGATGCACGAGCGAAGCGGGAAGGATTTCACGGTGCTCTATGAAAAAGACTATATCCGGTATCCCAAGGAAAGCGGCTACAAGAGCTACCACATCATTATTCGATATCCGGTTCAGACAGCCTTCGGGCCGAAAGAAATCCTCGCTGAAATCCAAATTCGGACGCTGGCGATGAATTTCTGGGCGACGATTGAGCACTCGCTGAACTATAAATACAAATCTCACATGCCGGAAGAAATCAGTGAACGTTTGAAGACATCGGCGCTTGCCGCAACGCAGCTCGACCTTGAAATGACCGAGATCAGTAAAGAAGTCATCACAGCTCAGGTTTTGTTTGAGGAAAAATCGAATACGATTCGCAACATCACCGACAATATTCAGGTGTTATTTTCACAAGGAAAGCAAAAAGAGGCACTAGATTTTCAAAAGCGATTTGACAAGATCAAAAACAGTGACAATCTGTTTGAATTTGAACTGCTTCTTGCGGATATAAAAAATGCACTTCCGAAATACAGCCTATTTGAAAAAGGAAGGCTTCTGTAGTTATGGCACTTTATGCAATCGGCGATTTGCACCTGGGATTCAGCTCGGATAAACCGATGGATGTCTTTGGGGAGAATTGGACCGATCACTATAAAAAAATAAAAGCGGACTGGCTTGCCAAGGTTGCACCGGAAGACACAGTCGTCATTCCCGGGGATATTTCATGGGCGATGTCGTTTGAAGCGGCGAAGGTGGACCTTGACTGGATCGAAGCCCTTCCCGGTCGCAAGATTCTGTTTAAGGGCAATCACGACTATTGGTGGACTTCCAAACGGAAAATGGCGGATCGCTATCAGACGCTGACATTTGTACACAATGATTTTGCCGCGTACGAGGACTATGCGATTTGCGGAACCCGCGGATGGCTTTGCCCCAACGAAGTGCAGTTTACGCCGGACGACGCGCGCATTTACAGGCGTGAGGGCATTCGACTTGAAAATTCCATTTTGATGGCGAAGTCCGCCGGATATACGCGATTTTTAGGCGTTCTCCACTATCCGCCGACAAATGAGCGAAAAGAGCCGTCTGTGTTTACGGATACATTTGAAAAATTCGGCATTGCATCGGTGATATATGGGCATGTGCATTCGGAGCAGAATTATAGATATGCACTGAACGGCAATTTTGGGGGCGTAACCTATCGCTTGACGTCGTGCGATTACTTGGATTTTAAATTGTTTAAGTGGCTTTAGACCCGAAGGGGAAGCCTTAGAAAGGTATATGGTTTTGAAGGGATTGGATATTGAGTCGCTTTGCTCAAGACGATTGACACTCATCGATCAACTGGAGAGCGGCTTATTGTCAAAAGAAGCATTTATTTGCGAAAATTACGAGATGTTCAGCGACCTCGAAGGGGATGAACCGTTTCGGATCAGAATGGAAATCGAGACATTTTCCGAAGGGGTGATGAAATATCACTACTTCAATACATTGGCTAAAAAGTATATGCTGGATGCCGATGCCGTTGAATACCGCGAGCCGGAGCAATGCAAGCGATTCAGAAGCCTGGCTTATGAACTCTACATCAAAAAAGATCGAATTGCGCTGGCCATGCTGGAACACGTTGCGTTTAAGGATGTGACGGCGTATTACATACGGATGAATTCGAAGTCGCTTGAGGGGTCTATTTTTGAAATCGATTTTCTCAAGGAAGACCGTGTGGTTTTGCATTCCAGAGACCCGAAAATGCGGTATAAGCTCAAGTCTGCCGGGTGTTTCTCGGAAGAACTCAGGGCTTCAAAAGTAGAATCTTATATCAACACGAAGATTTAGAGGCTTGAAAATGCTTTCAAGTCTTGATTTTTAATTGGAAAGAGGACAGCAGAATGAAACTGGATCACAATATCGAGGCGATTATTTTTGATCTCGACGGCACACTGATCGACTCCATGTGGATTTGGAAACAGATCGACATCGATTTTTTGGAAAAGCGGGGGATTGATTTCCCTGAAGATTTGCAGAAGGACATTGAGGGCATGAGCTTTACGGAAACAGCCCATTATTTTATCAAACGCTTTAAATTGACAGAGCCGCTGGATAAAATTCAGGCGGAGTGGAATGATATGGCGCGCACGTTTTACAGAGAGCGCATTCCGATGAAAGCCGGAGCGGTGGAGATGATTGAATACGCCGTCAGCAAGGGCATTAAGCTGGGGATTGGGACGAGCAATTCCAGAGATTTGCTGCAAGAAGTCATCGGGGCACATTCGATTGAGACCCATTTTCAATCCATTCGGACTTCCTGCGAAGTGGAACGCGGCAAACCCTACCCGGATATCTTCTTGAAAGTGGCGGAAGATTTAGGTGTGGCGCCGGAAAAATGCCTCGTCTTTGAAGACACACATGCGGGTGTTTTGGCGGCAAAGCGTGCGGGCATGAAAGTGATTGCCGTCCGTGATGAAATATCTGCGCCGTACGAAGCGGAAATTCGCGGGGATGCGGATGCGTACATTCAAAGTTTTGAGGAGCTCTTTGCGGTTTAGATTTTCGAAGGAATCGATTGCAGAGGAAACGCATATGAAACGCATATGAAACGTGTATGAAATGTATATGAAAATCATAGAATGAAAAAGGAGAGGCTTCGGCCTCTCCCATATTATGCGTTGAAAAATTGAAAACTGCTGTTGTGATGATCTTTTGCCCGATACATGGCATTGTCCGCACTGGACAGAATGGATTCAAATGTATTGCCATGAATCGGAATCAAAGCAATCCCCATGCTGAAATTCAGAGCAATCGACAATGCATCAATGACGATTTCTTCCGAGAAAGCGTCTCGTATTCTCTCGGACAGGTAATCAATGGAGTCCGAATCGACAACGGTGTCAATCAGCGCGATGAATTCATCACTCTCGTAGCGGTATACCGTACCATAATTGCCAACGCTGTCCTTGATGCGCTGAGCAACTTCATACAGGACCTTATCTCCGATGGTGTGACCGTATTGATCATTGATGGCTTTGAAATTATCAAAATCAATGAAAAGGACGGCCCCTTTGATGTATTCTTTGCTCGGATGATTGACCAGTGCTTGAAGCTGTTCTTTAAAGGCATACCGATTCGGGAGCTTTGTCAATTCATCCGAATAGGCGACCTTAGAGATGGCCTCTTTGTCTTCCAAAGATTGTTTTTGCTGGTCCATCAATTGTGTTTGCAATTGTTGAATGTAGCGTTCTCTTTCTTTAAGTTCCGATTGGACGCGAAGATGCTTTTGATTGCTGATTTCGATTTCTTTTGCTTGTCGATCTGAAAGCTTATGTAATTTTTGCGAGCGCCATGCGGTATAAACTGCGACGAAAATGAGGATCAATATAAGAAAGCCAAGTAAGATAAAAGCAACCCAAGGAGAAGCGCCCATGCCAAATAATGGCTGTGCCATTGCAAGCTGCGTGAACATAGTCGTAACCTCTCAACCCAAAGACTTGTGCATTTCACACTTGGTGTTTATTTACCCCCTTGTATATTAATCAATCAAGGAATGGGGACTTTTTTTGGGCAAAAACATTGTTTTTTTGAGCCAAAGGGCCTAGTGAATTCCTTTTTATTACAAAAATATAGATTTAATCAAAAATGATGGGTAAAGTTTTAATAAAAAAATAGAATTGAGGCATGTATGAAAAAAGGCGAAGTGATTGAACTTTTTGTGGACTACAATCTTTATCCCAATGTCGGAGTCGGCATTGTTGACGGTAAACGCGTGCGGGTCAAGGGCGCACTTCGCGGACAACGCGTCAGATGCCGCCTCTCCAAAAAGCGCGGCGATCGAATTGAGGCAAGATTGATCGATGTTGCGGAACCGGCGTCGGATGAACAACCGTCTTTTTGCGAACATTATGAAGTGTGCGGCGGATGTATGCTTCAGACGTTCAGTGCGGAAACACAACTGGCACACAAAGTGGATATGGTCAATCGTCTGTTTGAAAACGCCGGTCTCGAAAGCCGCGTGACGGAAGCGATTGAGAGTCCGGAGGTTTTTGAATACAGAAATAAAATGGAATTCTCTTTCGGGGATATGGAAAAGGGCGGCGCGATGACGTTGGGCATGCACCGAAAGGGGCATCATCACGATGTGGTGACGGTGGATCATTGCCATCTCGTCGACGCTGATTATCGGCTGATTTTGGAGCGAACACTTGACTTTTTTACGGCGCTTGAGGTGCCGAAATACAATAAATTCAGTCACGGCGGCATTTTGAGACACCTCGTCGTGCGAAAGGCGAAAGCCACCGGAGAAATCATGGTGGCACTTTCGGCGACGACGCAGCACACGGAAGACGGCAAATCGATTGATCGGTATCTGGCGGGGTTCCTCGAAATGCTTTTGGGGCTGGAACCCGAACTTTCCGGAAAACTGACGAGTATCATGCAAATTAAAAACGACGGGCTCGGAGATGTGGTCGCCGGCGAAACGGTGGTTCTGCACGGGCGCGATTATATTGAGGAAATGCTCTCCGGTCTGCGTTTTAAAATTACGCTTTACTCATTCTTTCAGACCAATACGCTCGGAGCGGAAAAGCTGTATGAGGCGGCGATCGGCCGCATCTCCGATTTTGAGGGAAAGGTGTGCTTTGACCTTTTCAGCGGCACGGGGACAATCGGACAAATTTTGGCTTTAAACGGCGCGTCGCACGTCGTCGGTGTGGAGCTCGTGGAAGATGCCGTGCGTTCTGCTCGGGAAAATGCCGCATTCAACGGACTTTCAAATTGTGAATTCATAGCGGGTGATGTGTTCAAAGTGCTCTCGGGCATGGATGAAGCCCTACTGCCGGATGTAATCGTACTCGACCCGCCGCGTGCCGGTGTCGGAGAAAACGCCGTGCGCAAAGTCGCTTCCTACGGCGTTGAGGAAATTGTGTACGTTTCCTGCAACCCGAAAACGCTGACAGAAGACCTTCGTATATTTGAACAGCTCGGCTACCATGCCGGAGATGTCACCGCAGTGGACATGTTCCCGTGGGCGGGGCATGTGGAGACGGTGGTAAAACTACAACGCCGAAACCCTTGATATTACTAGAGTTCAAGCACTTTTATGACTTCTTTAGTTTCAGTAAAAATAGCGAAAATTACCACCAAAAAGACCTAAAAAATAGTATCAAGATCAAAATTGCAATATGACCTGGTACGTGGGAACACGTCTACCAACAGTCGGTTTTGAGGATCAAAATTGTAAGTTTAGATAGTAAAATGCCCTAGATTAAGAGTATAAAATCTAGGGTTTTTTAGTGCATAAATTATGAGCATATAGACATTGATATCTATGAGATTACTTATACTGTAATTGCTTTGGTGGGTATGGTATACTTAGGGTACTAAATTATAAATAATACACGGAGGCATTTTATGTTTAATAATAATGGTAAATCTGAGCTGGTAGTATCGTTGGGGGTTTTCAAATAAACAACCAACAACCTCCAACGT
>JASUTA010000010.1 GCA_030445805.1 Clostridiales bacterium | reverse complement strand
ATAAATTGATTCTATAGATAAAATGCCTTTTTAACAAGCAATTTTCACATTTTATTTGTACTGAAATACAAATTTTTTCGAATTATCTAAATTTTCTTGAAAATAATCAATTGACCTGTAATAATAGAACATCATACGTCGACAGAAAACGTTCCGAATAAAGGAGGACCCCTGCTATGAAAAAAATTCTCGTCAGCGCTTGTCTCTACGGCGGCGAAATTGTAAGGTATGACGGTGGTGATACCGCTTGTACACACCCTATTTTCCTCAAATGGAAAGAGGAAGGAAGATTGATTAAAGTCTGCCCCGAAGTATTCGGCGGGCTTCCGACGCCGCGTCCCGATTCTCAGCGCGTCGGTGACAAAGTCATGACCGGTGCCGGAAAAGATGTCACCGCGGAATACACAAAAGGTGCCAATGAAGCGGCCCGCCTCGCCGAAGAGAATGCGGTCGTCTTTGCCGTTATGAAAGCACACAGCCCTTCTTGCGGCAGTCAAATGATCTATGACGGCACGTTCACGGATACTTTAAAACCCGGCCAGGGAATGGCTGTTGAAAAGCTTAGAAATGCCGGCGTTAAAATCTTCAATGAGGATCAACTGGAAGAAGCTCTGGCTTATTTTGAGAGCCTTTGATCCGTTTGCGCTTGACGCCGTGAAAAAAGCATAGTATATTGAGAGTGACAGGGGGACCGCACGGCGGTTGAGAAGGCTAAAACCTGACCCTTTGAACCTGACGGTTAACACCGTGGTAGGGAGTACGCAAAAAAACTGAAGCGTCTGCCACCCGGCAGACGTTTTTTTATGCGCCAATTCCATTGTCATTTGACCGTTTTATGGGACACTCATTTCTATATTTGTACATTCAGTTTCATATTTTTTTGCAGGGGGATCGCATAGCGGTTGAGAAGGTTAAAACCTGACCCTTTGAACCTGTCAGTTCATACTGGCGTAGGGAGCAGCATTGCCTATTGGATGCCCGGCCCGACGCCGGGCGTTTTTTTATGACTTTTAGCGCCCGAGATTTTTTTCAAAAGTCAAATCATCTGCCTTTTAAGGCAAAAGGAGTGATGCTATGAACCACTTACTGACCATTGCAGGATCCGACTGCAGCGGCGGTGCAGGCATTCAGGCTGATTTGAAGACGTTCTCGGCACATGGCGCATTCGGCATGAGCGTCGTCACAGCGGTCGTTGCCGAAAATACGACGCGCGTTCTTTCTATCGCCGATGTCCCGCTCAATGTCATCGCCGATCAAATCGACGCCATTTTTCAAGACATTCGAGTGGATGCCGTCAAAGTCGGTATGTTGTCGGGGGCTGATGTCATGCGAACGGTTGCCGAAAAATTACGACAGTATGCTCCAAAATGCGTTGTGATCGATCCGGTCATGATTGCAAAAGGCGGTCATGCACTCATGAAACCGGAAGCCATGGACGCACTGATTTCGGAAATACTGCCCTTGGCTGACGTACTGACCCCAAATATTCCGGAAGCGGAAGCCATCTCCGGAATAACGATTCAATCCGATGCGGAAAGAGAATCGGCGGCCCGTAAAATTCATGCTATGGGCGCACGCCGCGTCATTATCAAAGGCGGGCACGCCACCGGTGCGGCGGAAGACCTCTTATTTGACGGAAAGACTTTTTCCCGTTTTTCTGCCCCGCGTATCGATACCAAAAATACCCACGGAACCGGCTGTACATTTTCTTCCGCACTTGCAGCCAATTTGGCAGGGATCGACCTCGAAGACACGCAGGCGGTTCATCGCGCCGTTGCACTTTCCAAAGCTTACATTTCGGGTGCAATTGAAAATGCACTCGACCTCGGTCACGGTCACGGACCGACCAACCACTTTTATAACATAAAAATAACGGAGGTATCCCTATGACTCAAATCGAATCCGCAAGACAAGGCATCATCACCCCGGCCATGCAAATCGTCGCCGAAAAAGAGAATCTGCCCGGTGAAACCATCCGCCAATGGGTTGCTGAAGGCCGATGCGCCATCCCTGCCAATATCCGCCACACGTCTATCTCTCCCGAAGGCATCGGGACGGGTCTCAAGACGAAGATCAATGTCAACTTGGGTATATCAGGTGACTGCAAGGACTACACACTCGAAATGGAAAAGGTCAACCTCGCGCTTGAATTCGGGTGCGAAGCCATCATGGATTTGAGCAATTACGGCAAAACCAACACATTCCGCAAAGCACTCATCGAAGCCTCCCCTGCTATGATCGGGACGGTGCCTATGTACGATGCCATCGGATACCTTGAAAAAGACCTCGCGGACATCTCAGCCGAAGACTTTTTAAGGGTCATTCGCGCACACGCCGAAGAAGGTGTGGATTTCATGACCATCCATGCCGGTATCAATCGCCGTGCCGTTGAAAGCTTTCGTCGTGACAAACGCCTCACCAACATTGTCTCCCGTGGTGGGTCTCTGATTTTCGCATGGATGGAGATGACCGGCAATGAAAATCCGTTTTACGAGTTCTACGATGATGTCCTTGAAATTCTCAGGGCCTATGATGTCACCATCAGCCTGGGAGATGCGCTCAGACCCGGTTCCATTGACGATGCAACGGATGCCGCACAAATTTCGGAACTAATTGAATTGGGGTATCTGACGAAACGCGCTTGGGAAAAAGGCGTGCAAGTCATGGTGGAAGGTCCCGGTCACATGGCCCTCAACGAAATCGCCGCCAATATGACTCTGCAAAAACGCCTCTGTCACGGGGCACCGTTTTACGTCCTCGGACCGCTCGTCACCGATGTCGCTCCGGGATATGACCACATTACTTCCGCAATCGGCGGGGCCATTGCCGCCGCAAACGGCGCCGACTTTCTCTGCTATGTCACCCCTGCGGAGCACCTGCGCCTTCCGGACCTCGATGACGTCAAAGAAGGCATTGTCGCCACTAAAATCGCCGCTCATGCCGCCGACATCGCCAAAGGGATTCCGGGCGCACGCGATTGGGACAATCAAATGAGTGATGCCAGAAGACGCATCGACTGGGAAACGATGTTCAGCCTCGCCATAGACGGCAAAAAAGCACGTGCTTATTTTGAAAGTGTCCCGCCGGGAGACATGCATTCTTGCTCTATGTGCGGTAAAATGTGTGCGATGCGCACCACAAACCGAATCTTGAATGGTGAGCGCGTCGAACTGACCGGAACGGAAAATTAAATGGAAAATCAAGATTTTTTACAAATGTTAGCGAATGCGGTGGGTGATGTTCGTAATCGTCGCCCGCTTATTCATCAAATGACCAACTACGTCACGGTGAACGACTGTGCCAATATTACCCTCGCCATCGGCGCATCGCCGATCATGGCCGACGCCATTGAAGAATCGGGTGAAATTGCCTCAATCGCCTCTGCACTGGTTTTAAACATCGGTACACTCAATCCGCGTACGCTGGATTCCATGATTTCCGCCGGAAAAGTCGCCGGAAGCCGTCGGATTCCCATTGTGCTCGACCCCGTCGGCGCCGGTGCCTCATCCCTTCGGAATGAGGCCGCAAAGCGGATTCTCTCAGAAGTGCATCCCGACATCGTCAGGGGGAATCTCTCCGAAATTGCCTACATTGCCGGTTTGCATGCGGCCGCGAACGGCGTAGACGTCTCTGAATCCGATCGCGCTCTGGATGCGACGTTCGTTGCAAAGACCGCCGCTCAAAAATACGGCTGCGTCGTCGCGGTCACCGGCGCCACCGACGTTATCACCGACGGTCGACGCATGGCGTACATAAAAAACGGACACCCTATGATGGCTTCCCTGACCGGCACAGGATGCATGTCAACCGCTTTAATCGGGGCGTTTTCTGCAGCCGCAGAGCCGTTCACAGCGGCGGTCGCCGCCCTTTCCGTCATGGGAATCAGTGGTGAAACAGCCTACCGCGTCGCAGGCGAACGCGGTACCGGCAGTTATCACATGGCGCTCATCGATGCCGTCAGCCGGATGACCGGAGATACCCTTTTAAAGGAGGTCAAACTTTATGCTTAGATTGGACTATCGACTCAATTTGGTTACCGACCGCACACTCATTGGAGAGCGTGCGCTCGAAGACGCTGTAAAAGAAGCCATACTCGGCGGATGCACACTGATTCAACTCAGAGAAAAACATGCGGACGGACTTGAATTTTACAATGTGGGGCGCTCATTGAAAGCCCTCACCGACCAGTATCAAATTCCGCTCATCGTCAATGACCGATTGGACATTGCACTGGCGCTGGACGCAGCCGGACTGCACATCGGTCAATCCGATATTCCGGCATCTGTCGCAAGACGTCTTCTCGGCCCGGAAAAATGCCTCGGCGTCTCTGCAAGCTCACTTGAAGAAGCCATTCAGGCTGAAGCCGACGGTGCCGATTATCTCGGTGTCGGCGCTCTGTTTCCTACGACGACAAAAGACAAAGCAGGAACCCTGCCTTTAGAGACCCTCATCGCCATTCGAAAAGCCGTTAAAATTCCGATCGTCGGCATCGGCGGCATTCACACGGGAAATATTTCGGATTTACAGGGCAGCGGCATCGACGGCATTGCCGTTATCTCCGCCATTTTGGGAACAAAAGACATCGAAGCATCCTCACGCGAACTTCGGGATCTGGTTCAGAAACACCTTCACCTTTAACCGATTTAACCGAAATTTGTCATTTTTACATTGACCCATGTGATTCTTTGTGCTAAAATAATTGAAATTAAAGGACAAAGGCTTTGACGAGAAGGAGTATGTATCCGGCGGATGCAAAGAGAGCGAATGGTTGGTGAAAATTCGCGTGATGCAGATACAGAAGTAGTCTCCGAGCTTTGAACCGAACCTTCCCCGCACGTTCTTCTTCAAAAAATCATGTGTGGAATCAGTAGGCTTCAACGGCATTCTTCGCCGTTACGAGAAGAGCAGTATCGGATTTTAGATTGTATTTTTTTAAAATACACGTTTTAAATCCCGTATTGACAAGAGTGCAGAGGTTTTCTTTTTCTCTGAATTCAGGTGGTACCGCGCGCAAGCGCCCTGAGCAATTTGAGCTCAGGGCGCTTTTTTATTGTTGCCGTCGGCCTTGACCTTTCAACCCGCAAAATGAATCTTTTAGGAGGCAATGCCATGAAAAAGAAATTTAATTTTATTGAAAACGAACACGCCATGCAAGCGCTTTGGGAGCGCGAATCGGTCTACACTTATCATCCTGACAGCGACCGACCGATTTATGCCATCGATACCCCACCGCCGACCGTCAGCGGCAGTTTGCATATCGGACATATTTTTTCTTACACGCAAGCCGAAATGATCGCGCGATTCAAGCGCATGCAAGGATTTTCCGTCTTTTATCCGTTCGGATTTGACGACAACGGTCTCCCCACAGAACGCTTGGTTGAAAAAGAGCTCGGCATCCGAGCCGCAGACATGCCCCGCAGTGTTTTTACCAAAGAATGTCTCGCCGTTTCCGGAAAATACGAAGCCGAATTTAAAGCCCTCTGGCAATCCCTCGGCTTTTCGGTAGATTGGTCTCTTGAATATCGGACGGTTTCTGAAACCGCACAGCGCATTTCACAGCGCTCTTTTCTCGACCTCGTTTCCAAGGGCAAAGCTTACGAAAAAACGTCTCCCGTTTTGTGGTGCCCACATTGCAAAACGTCCATTGCTCAGGCGGAGCTTGAAACCGAGTCTCAACCCAGCCAAATGCACACGGTACTCTTTGAATGTGACGGTCGGTTTCTAGAAGTTGCAACAACCCGCCCCGAACTGCTTTACAGTTGTGTTTGTCTGTTTGTTCACCCTGATGACACGCGTTTCAAGCACCTCGTCGGAAAAACGGCGACCGTTCCGCTCTTCGGCCGACAAGTCCCCATTTATACGGACTCAAAAGCCGATCCGGAAAAAGGTACCGGTATCGTCCTTTGTGCAACGTTTGGAGATGCCACCGACGCAGAATGGTATATCGAACACCAATTGCCGCTCATTCTCAGTATTCAACCCGACGGATATATGGCTCCGGATATCCCCTATATTGGCGGCATGAGCATTCGAAATGCACGGGAACAGATTTTAAAACATTTGGCAGAATGCGGCCTGCTTACGGAATCAAAGGACATCCTTCACCAAGTTGCCGTTCACGACCGTTGCGGTACCAGCGCAGAAATCTTACCTTCGAGACAATGGTATATTGAAATTTTAAGCGAACGCGAACGCCTGCTCGCGGCGGCCGATGCGATCAACTGGTATCCGGAGTCCATGAAAAAACGCTACACCGCATGGGTTGAAAACTTGAAATGGGACTGGTGCATTTCTAGACAGCGCTATTTTGGTGTCCCTATTCCCGTCTGGTATTGTGAAACCTGTGGAAAACCGGTTTTCCCGAATGCCGATTCTCTGCCGATCAACCCCACCGAAACCGAGTACACCGGTACGTGTTCTTGCGGCGGTACAACTTTTATCCCTGAAACCGCCGTATTCGACACTTGGGCAACCTCTTCCGTCACACCGCAGATCAATGGACTCTGGGGCGAACCGAACAGCCGCGACAGCCTCTTTCCGATGACTTTGCGTACCCAAGCGCATGAAATCATCCGCACCTGGGCATTCTATACCATTGTAAAAAGCCTCTATCATATGGACAGGCTCCCTTGGCAGGACGTTATGATTTCGGGATTTGTCCTTGCAAAACGCGGTGAAAAGATCAGCAAGTCCAAAGGCAATGCATCTCTTTCTCCGCAAATGCTCATCGAAAAGCATTCGGCGGATGCCATGCGCTACTGGGCCGCCGGCTCAAAACTCGGAACGGACACGTTCTTTTCGGAAGACGCTCTCGATGCCTCAAAGCGCTTTATGACCAAATTGCTCAATGCCGGGCAATTCGTCCTCATGCACCTTGAAGATTACAATCCCTATGAAGCAGAATCGTTGCGGCTCCTGCCCATTGACAAATGGATGCTGAATCGAATCGCCGAAGTCAGCGCCGAAGCGGAAGAAGCCTTAAATGCCTATGAAACCGGAACGGCACGACAGATTCTCGATGCTTTCTTCTGGAATGACCTATGCGATTTTTACATCGAGTTCGTCAAAGACCGATTGTATAAACCGATGATTCACGGGAAATCAGAGCGCACGGCGGCACAATACACCCTCTATCAGGCACTGTTTTCAACGCTCAAGTTTTATGCACCCTACACGCCACACCTGACAGAGTACTTCTATCAATTATATTTTCGCCAATATGAGGGTCAATCCTCCATACACTTAACCGCTTGGCCCGAAAGGCAAAGTCCGGATGCAACCCTTCTCGACTTCGGAGAGGCCATTAAAGATGAAATTGCAATCGTCCGCCGATACAAATCCGAGCACCAACTGTCCATGCGCGCCGATATGCCGCCGCTTACAATCTCAGTTGCCCCGGAGCACTATAAATGGTTTTGGGCCTCGCGCCTAGACTTTCTCGCCTGCACTCATGCAGAAAGTGTCGAATTTGAAATGAAATAAAGGGTGGATCATTCGATCCACCCCTTAACTTCTGTACACCCATTGAATACAGCAAACCGCGTGAACATCTCAGTCAACACTTTTTCAAGCGACTCAGTGCGTTTGACATCCGGCTCCAACCACAGATTTTTCACTTCTAAGACACCGTCTCGTCTCCGAACTGCTTCCGTTCGCCCGACCAACCGATCGCCGTATAGAATCGGAAGAACATAATAGCCATATTTTCGCTGAACCTCCGGCGTATAGATTTCCCACTTGTAGTCAAAGCCAAAAAGTGCCGAAATCAGCTTTCTGTCCCACAAAAAATTGTCCAGTGGTGCCAACAGTTCACAGCGAAAATGTGCACGCGGATCGGTCAAAACCCACCGGAGCAACTCAACATCATCGGTTTGAAAGTAGAGCGGTACATCCAGTCCCTCTACTTCCATCTTATCGATTTTTTTATCCGCAAAAAGCCGTTCAAACGCTGCATTGCGCTCAGCCGTCTTCATACCGTCAATTCCCAAAAACGCATCCGAGCCCTTATTCCAAAGTAAGCCGACCGCTCCGATTCTCCGGTATACATGCCAGTCGATTCGCACCTGCTCCGTCTCAAAGGGCGTTCCGGCAGACAACAACGCCTCAGGAATATGTCGCCGTGATAAATCGTAGTATTTAAACGATCCCTTCTTGTGGTGAACGAGTAAATCCCCTCTAAAGTAAAGTGCCTCAAGCGCCGCTCTGGACAGCTTAGTGTCACTCCAATACCAATCCACCACCGCATCGATCTCAAAATCTTTAGAAGACTTCGGACCCTCTGCTTCAATACGCTCCAAAATATGCGCTTCCACATTTTCTATGGCTTCTTGACTTCTTACTTTTTCGGCAAATCGGCGCCGCATGGATTCAAACGCCGGCCAATCTTCTAACGGAACAATTGATAAATTCTTATCAAAATAATCAATCAATGTTCTCTTGTTGTACAAAAGGTCATACAGAAGAGGCTTTTCAAATCCGCTGACGCGGGACTGGAGAACCAACTCCGGATTTTTACCGCAAACATCAATCGGGTCAAACTGAATGCACCCCGCTTGTCTTATAAAATCCATCACCCCGGATGCGCCTTTGAATCTCCGTTTTCCAAGCAAGCCTTGTTTGTAAAGCATAAAACGCCGCGCCTGAGTTTGTGTCAGAATCCATTGATTTTCAGCCATCTGTCCTCCGCGATTACTTTTTATCTATGCTTTGGTGCACTTAAATACAAAGACGCCTTTTTTCTTATAAACGGTCTCACAAGCCCCGTCAAACAAAGTCTCCAACTTTTTCTGCGTACTTTCGGCACCGTGTCTCTTCTGAATCACGACATAAAAGTGTCCCCCTGGGACAAGGTGCGCGTAAGCCCCATCATAAAGGTCAAATATCAACTGTTTTCCTGCGTGAATCGGCGGATTCAGGACAATGACATCAAACGAAGATTCGATTTTTTCGAACCCATCCGATTCAACCAGAGTGGCTTCTACTCCGTTTAGCGCAACATTGTGCGCCGCAAAACGCAGGGCCTTCGGATTGACATCCGTCATCGTTACATCGACCCCGTAAACCTTTGCCAAAACAATCCCGATCGGTCCGTATCCGCATCCCAAATCGAGTGCGGAGCCCGAAAAAGGGGTTATGGCATTTAAGAGAAGATCGGAAGCGTAGTCGACATGATCTTTTGAAAAGAGACCGATATCACTTTCAAAATGGAAAAGCGTTTCCTCAAATCGATAATCAAACGATCGAATTTCTTCCTTACTGTTGTCTTCAATAAAATAATGACTCATTGTGCGCTCCAAATTCCGCCATGATAGCAATAATACGTTTCGGCTTCAAGCGCCACCAGACGTGCCATGCTCTTTTCAGCCATTTCCAAATTCAAAGTAAACTGAGGATTTGCAATAACCGGTACGCCGGATTCAAGCGCAAAAGCATCTCCTGTGATAACAGCGTGCATCTTCGCATCATACAGTGAAATATGTCCCGGTGTATGCCCGGGCGTTTCAAGTACGGTCCATCCGAAGAGGGTCTCCCCTTCCGTCACGCGCCGATCGACTTGAACCGGCTTAACGGCTTTTAAAACAGCAATAAAGGCCTCCCCAAATGATTTTTGAGCTTCCGGCAAGTGCGCCTGAAAAGCTTCTGCCTGTGCCAGTCTTAAATTTTTTTGACTGCCGTCGATATAATCGGCTTCATCCGCACCGGCAACGATCGTCACCTGTGGGTATTTTTCCTTAAAATCGGCCGCCGCCCCCATATGGTCGTGATCCTGGTGTGTGATCAATAGGTGTGTGATCGATTCCGGTGCAACGCCCGCTTCTCTTAATGCGGTCTCCAGTTTTTCTAAAAATCCGGTATAGGCCGCGTCGACGAGAATGCGCGCACCACTTGCCTCATCTTCGATCACAACGGGATAAATACTGTCTTCTATTCCACCAAATTCAAAAGGAATTTTCAATAAAGTGGGTTTCATATAACCTCCGATTTAAATCGATCAGCGCATGGCATTGAGCATTTCCGTATCAACGGGATCATCGATTCGCTCAATCCCTCGCACATGGTAACCGTTATAAAATTCAATCGTCATCAAATTTTGATACATCACTTCATCCGAACCCGGCAATTTATAATTCACCACCGCATAATAGCGTCCCTGATATCCGGTGTCCTGCATAATGAACTGAATTTCAGGTGATTCTGTCACGCCACCGATTGCAGGCACTGTGTAGCGCCCCGAATCATACGTCACGAAAGTCGTCGATTGGGGTTCCGTAACCGTAGTTCCGATATATTCCTCCAATAACGACTGCATAACTGAGGCATCAAATGTAATCTCAGCACCTTCATCCACCAAATCGCCAAACAGAGAAACATTGACTTTTCCGTCAGCAATGTTGAGTCCGATAAAATTGATTTTCGCCGCTTCCGTCAGTGTGTCTTCACCGTTTTCTACTGTAAACGGCGGCATTCTGTCTTGTGTCATCATCGAAAAAAGATCCGTCAAAGCCATCAAATCCGTCTCGGATAAATCGACAAACGCCGTTTCGATTGCGCGGCGAAACGAAAATTCCCCTTCCGGAATGCCCCAATTGGAATTCATATCTCCCGAGGTTCGCGTAATTGTCACTTGTAGGCTCGCATCGGAACCATCCTCAGGTGTTTTTATAGTCAAATGGCCGCCATACAGCCATCCCTCATCTTCATAATCCGCTTCTAAAATACCGTTTTCAAAAGTTCCTGTGAACAAAACTTCTGCCTGTCGATAACTCGGTGCACTTGATACCGCATAGAAAACGCCGTTCACAGTGCCGTCGGACAAAACGTCCAAATCAATGCGCGTTGTGCCGTAGTACACCTCCATAGCCGTCATGGCATAGAGTGTGTCCACATCTAATATCCAGCTCCCGCTGTAACGCCTATCATTTTTCCCTTCGGTCAGGGCTTCCGTTGTCATTTGCGAAACGGTTTGTGGAGCCGTCCCCGAATTTTCCTCCGTTGTCGACCGGATCGTCGTTGTTTCCCCGTTGTCGCTTCCGTCGGTCGTTTCGGAAATACTCCCCGCTGCGGTTGCGTCCGCCGTACTTGAAACAGTCGTCTGCGGCATTACGGGTGCAGACGTGTCTGCCGCTTTATCTATCGTTGTATTTTCGCCGTTTTGACATGCCGTCAGTATAAAGAGCACAATAAAAATCAAAGAAACTAAAAAGATGCTATTCCATTTTTTCATACACGAATCTCCCGGGATATTCCCTGAAATTTTGTATTGTTGTCGTGTAAAAGATCCTTAAACAAATCCTTTAGGAATTCCTTCTGAACATTATTTGATTGCTTTTCTGACCACATGATATGGCCCTGCTTCTCCGATCATTCGGAATCCGGCGCGCTCATACATATGAATCGGTCCGTGATACTGTTCAAAATTATTGCCCTCTCCCCACTTGGGATACGCTTCTACCGCATCATAACCTTGCGAAGCCGCCTCTGCACATACGTGATTTAAAAGTGCCGTAGCAATCCCTCTTCCTCGATCATTCGGCGCAATGCTGAAACAGACAATGGACTTAATCGGAAGGGACTTCTCCGCATCACTGCAAATTTCAGTTCCCTCCATCAATCGGTCATATCCGCCGCGCGGCCCGGCATTGCACCATCCGACGACGGCATTTCCTTCATAAGCCAAGTATCCGGTGAGTTTTCCGGACTCGATCAAACGCCGTGCGTGTTGCTTCATATCGTTTTTTGAAGCGCCGTCAAGCTGAATTTCCGTAACCGAGTTGAAGTAATAAAACGTGCAATAACAGCGCGACCATTCGGCATGATCGGTAAAAGCCACGTGATCAAAGTAATAAAAGTAATCCTCAATGCGTTCCGCCGTCAACGGGTAAATCTCAATTGCCATAATGCCTCCTCCTTGATGTCTTAAAACCATTGTTGTCTTAAACCATTGTTGTCTCAAACCATCCTTTTCTTAAAACCACCCTTTTCTTTTAAACAAAATAAGCATGCCCGCCGCGATGACGAGCATAACGCCCCATGTCACGAAATAGCCGAGCGGCATGGACAGTTCAGGCATATATTTAAAATTCATGCCGTATACCCCTGCAATAAACGTCAGCGGTATAAAAATGGTCGAAATGACCGTCAGAACGCGCATGATTTCATTCAACCGATTGCTGCTGTTTGAAAGATGGATATCGACGAGACCGGACAGAAGTTCTCGATAGGTTTCAACCGAATCCAGTGCCTGAATAACGTGATTGTAGACGTCCCGAATATACGGTTCTACACCGTAACTGATCAAGTTAAATCCCTCGTGTTTCATCATAGACGCCGCATCTCGTAGCGGCCAAATGTGTTTGTTCAACTTCAAAAGCAATTTTTTAATTCTGCGGATTTCAAAGAGATGCTCTTGAGAGGTTTCCAGCATAATTTCTTCCTCTAAATCATCAATTTGATCATCTATGCGTTCCAAAACGGCAAAATAGCCGTCTACAACGGCATCAAAGAGCATATAGAACAGATAATCAGCGCCGCCTTTTCGGACAGCGGAACCCTTAGTCAAAATATGTTTGCGCGTTTCGGAGAAGACATCGCCTTCCGAATTGCCGATTGTCAGCATGTAGTGCTCACCTAAAATCATATTGAGATGCTCAATCACCAAGCTCTCATCCGTAAGATAGATCATTTTTAGGACCATGTGGAGGAATCCGCTGTACGCTTCTATTTTCGCCCGTTGGATATCATTATCCAAATTTTCGATGACCAGTGGATGAATCTGAAAAGCGGAACCGATTGCGTGAATCAATTCCGGCGTGTGTGCCGAATCGATATTAATCCATCGAACTATACCTTCCGGAATATTTGAAAGGGCTTTGATACCCTCCATATTGTCGACCGGAACCTCATAAGTCTTAACCGTCTCCTCATTGTATTCCATTACTTCTATCATCATTTCATGTGAATCCATGTCGCGCTCCTATTCGATTTCTTTCAAAGTCTGTTATTTGTTTTGGTTCGCGCTTTATCTTCTTCCCCGGTTTCAGAATCTTCTTTATCTTCTTTTGATGTTTTTTTCTTATACCATTTAATCCAGCCCTCGGTTGCACGAACTTTCAAAAACATGAGTAAAACCAGTGCACCCAATACAATCAACCATTCATACCAAAGCATTAGCCCCTCCCGACTGCCGCCTTTACGGCCTCTTCAGTCCCATAAGAGTCCATCGCTCCTGAGCGTTGAACACTGTAGGCACAAAATTGATTGGAAAACATCAAATAACGTTTGAGCACGGAACCCTGCAACTGTCCCAAGTCTTCCCGACGCACGCCGTCTCTTGACAACTGATATAAAAATGAACCGATGAACCCGTCTCCGGCTCCGGTTGTATCTGTCGCAGCAACTCGAATGCCGCGATCGGCGGCACAGGACGATTGTGTGAAAGCTCTGGCCCCACCTGCACCTTCCGTATAGAGAATCAGTTTGACCCGCCCCACAAAGAGGCGATCCAATGCCTCTTCAATGTCTGTGAGCCCTGTGATAAATTCAAGTTCTTCATCCGATATCTTTAAAAGATCCGCACGCGGCATATACTCGAGAATCGTCTGTCTCAAAGCCGATTCATCCGGCCAGAGCGGCAATCGAATATTGGGGTCAAAACTGACGATTGTACCGGCATCCGTCGCATAGTCAATCGCTTGATCGTGCGCCGCCTTCATCGGATAATTCCCCAATGAAACCGAACAAAAATGAAGGGCAAAGGCATCCGAAAACCAATCAGACGCAATGACATCCGGTTTTAGGAGCATGTCGGCCCCGGGATTTCTGTAAAAGGAAAAGTCACGGTTCCCATCCGCTTTAAGGCTGACGAAGGCGAGGGAGGTATTGGCTTTATCGGTCCGTTTCACATAGTGCGTGTCGATGCCAAATCGAGTCAGGACATCGATAATCTTATCTCCAAATGGATCCTGCCCGAATTGACTGATCAATGCACTTTCCCCGCCGAGTACCGTATAAGCGGCACAGACGTTAGCAGGTGCACCTCCGACTTTGCCGAGAAAACGATCCACATCCTTCACGGGACGCTCGGTTTCTTCCGCAATGAAGTCAATCAATGCTTCCCCGATCGATAAAAGTCGCTTCATCCTCCACCTCACCCTTCTTCACAGGCGGATTTACGCCGCCATTGGATTATGCTTGCTCTTCAAGATAATTTAAAACGGCATCTCTCAAAAAAACAGCCATTCCGGGCGTTTCTTTGTCATAATATGCGGTAAACCGCGGGTCCTCCACATACATTCTGACAACACCTGCATGCGCTTCCGCCGAATACTCAGGCCAATAATACGAGAGCCATTTTTTATGCAATTCCGCGACTTCTAAGGCTTGGCTGCCTTTGGAGTCTCCGGTTTCAAACGCTGCTTTTAGCTTTTCCAAAATCAGTTCGGCCAGTTGTTCCGCTTCGAGGTAAGCTTCTTTTGAAAGGCCGCGCACTTTTTCGTTGGCGGCATCCACAATTGCATCACCATAGCGCTTGCGCACTTCTTTCCCAAACGCCTTCTCATTATCTTCGATCAACTGCGCTTTAAACCCTTTGAATTTTTCCTGATCACTCATATGCTTTCTCCCTTCAACATGATCCAGTGTGCGTTCGACCGTCTCAATTAATCGGTCGATTTGAACGCGTTTCTCCAGGAGATTTTTATGATGCGCCTTTAAGGCTTCCGCCCCGTCAAAGGCGGGATCCGTCAAAATCGCATGAATGGCGTCGAGCTCCATACCCATGGCCTTATAAAAGAGAATTTGCTGAAGCCGATCGACTTCACGCGTCCCATACATCCGATAATTGGATGTATGGATTCTCGCCGGCTTGAGTAATCCGATTTCATCATAGTACCGCAGGGTTCTCGTGCTGATTCCCGCCATTTTTGCCAATTTTGCAATGGTGTATTCCATTACATCACCTCCTGTTAAAACCGAGTATACAGGTTGACGTAGCGGAAAGGTCAAGCGTCTTTTCTGAAAATTTTATACAAAAGCACGCAGACTTCTGAAAGCCAGCAGTTTTTTCTTTTGCCAAAACGCCAGCGTCTCCATGACGGCACAGTACTTGTCAACCGCCATGACAACAAATGCTTCTCGGTATTTCGGAAGCGTGAGTGTAACGGGCCACATGTGCTTGACGATGATATCGCGTTCTCTCGGATTGAGTTCAAAATGCTTTTCGGCATTTTTCAGTGCCTCTCCCGGATGTGTAAAGGCGTGGAGTCCGGGACGATCTTCCGAAGACTTGTGCCAGTCATAAAGGAAAAAATCATGAAGCAGACCGCCGCGCGCCGCCGCATGAAAATCATAGCCCAGTCGCTTGCAAATCAGATAACTGGTATATGAAACATACATGCTGTGGTCAAGGCAACTGATGCCACCGTGTTGTGCAAACTGTTCCATAGACTGAACTTCTTTATTTTCTATAATCGGTCGAATGATCTCAAAATAAAGAAAATCGTCGTCTTTTCGTTTTGACTTCAGAAAAATCATAACTTTCCTCTTCTTTCACAAAGGACTTATAAAAGGCCTTCTTTGGTAAAAATACGGCGGATGGCTGAAACAAACGCTTCCATTTCATCATCGGTTCCGATACTCACGCGCAAATAATTGTCAATGCGCGGTTTGTTAAAATACCGAACGAGAACGCCTTCAGCGCGCAAGCCTTCAAATAATTGCTTCGCGGGCATGTCAGGCGAACTGATAAAGATAAAATTTGCTACGGAATCATGTACCGTGAATTGAAGGGCTCTCAATGCGGCCGCAGTCTTTTCGCGCGTAGTGATGATTTTCTCGCGGGTTTCCTGAAAATAGGCTTCATCGCGAATCGCCTCAATCGCTCCGGCAATCGCCAATCGATCGAGCGTATAGGAATTGAAAGAATTTTTAACTCGGTTAAGCCCTTCGATCAGCGGCGCCTGTCCGATGGCATATCCGACTCTGAGTCCGGCAAGCGATCTGGATTTTGAAAGGGTATAAATGACCAAAAGATTCGGATAGGTATCCACTAAATTCACGGCTGTCGTCCCGCCGAAATCGATGTAAGCTTCGTCGATAATCACTGCTTTATCCGGATTGCGCTTTAATAGTGTCTCAATGAAATCGAGCGTCACGGTTTTCCCGGTAGGTGCATTTGGATTCGGAATAATGACGCCCCCGTTTTTTTCAGGAAAGCGATCCAGTGAAAGTGAAAAATCTTCTTCCAACGGCACCAAATGATAATCAATATTAAACAGGTTGGCATAAACCGGATAAAAACTGTATGTGATGTCCGGAAAAGCTACCGGGTCTCCCGGGTTGAAGAAAGTCATAAAGGCCAGTGCCAGCACTTCATCCGATCCGTTGCCCACAAATACTTCTTCCGGCTTTCGTCCGTGATATTCCGCCAAAGTCTGTGTCAGTGCTTCGCAGGTCGGGTCCGGATAGAGGCGCAGGCTATCGTCCGCCACTTCTTTTATTGCGGCAATCGCTCGCGGGGATGGCCCGTAAGGATTCTCATTCGTATTGAGTTTTATGTATTTTCGTTCTCTCGGTTGTTCACCGGGCGTATAAGGGTCGGCTTTTTTTGCCATATTGCTCCAAAATTTACTCATCTGATTCTTCGTATCCTCTCTTCAATCTTATAGCAGTTTCCTGCCAAAACACGGCCTTACATCCGTAAAGTATTTCCTTATATTTTATACCAGAGCATGCGAAAAGGCGATACCCTTAATTAGAATTTACTGAATTCTCGCAAATCTGTCAAATTTCATCGACACAGCAAAACGGACACATCGTTGACATTGGTTCCGGTGGCTCCGGTAATGATCAGGGAATCGACGGCTTTTAGTGCCGCATAAGCGTTGTTATCAGCCAGTTCTGCCTCCGGTTTTACGCCGGCCTTTCGCATTTCTTCCGCAGTCTTTCCATCAACGATCCCACCGGCCGCATCTGTCGGTCCGTCCGTGCCATCGGACCCCACCGAAAAAAATACCGCCGAATCCAAACCTTCCATTCCGAGTGCCGCCGAAAGCGCCATCTCTTGATTGCGCCCGCCTTTTCCACCGCCCGAAACATGTACGACGGTCTCTCCGCCCGAAATGAGGGCACACGGCCTTTTAAAAGGAAGTGTCGATGGATCTGATGAATTCAACACGCGGTGCGCCAATTCGGCAAATGTCTGTCCGGCTTCTTTAGCCTCACCGTCCAGTCGCGTCGTCAGCACATACGGATGATAACCCAAGCCTTCGGCCGCATGGGCCGCCGCTTCGCAGAGCTTCTCCACATTCCCCGCAATAAACGTTTCACAGTTCGGAACCGCTTTCGGCGTTTCGATTTCAAGTGTCTCACGGACTTTAGCCCTCATCTCAAGCCCATACTTTTCTATAATCGCCTGAACCTCCCGTACTGTAGACGAATCCGGGAATGCGGGTCCTGACGCAATCACATCCAACCGATCTCCGATGACATCCGATAAGACGATGGCGACGATTTCCGCATCCGTCTTTTCGGCAAGTCGCCCACCTTTGACTTGAGACAAATGTTTTCTCACCGCATTGATTTCATCAATTGCGGCTCCGCGTTTCAGAAGCTGATCCGTCAACGCCATCAAATCTTCAAGCCGCACACCCGGCATCGGTTTTTCAAACAGTGCTGATCCGCCGCCCGAAAGCAGTAAAAGCAATCGGTCTTTTGCCGTCAAAGATTCAATGAGCGAAAGTGCCTTTTCCGCACCCAAAAGACTGTTCTCATCCGGGATGGGATGCCCGGACTCTATTATTTCAAAGCCCGGAATCGTCCCTCCGGCGTGATTGTATTTCGTAATAACCAGACCTTTTCCAATTTTCCCGCCCAGCACTTTTTGAGCCGTTGAAGCCATGTTCCAAGCGGCCTTTCCGATTGCCACGGCATATAATTTTTTATCTGAAAAATCCCGCTCCGTCAGCACCCGCTCTACGGCAGAATCCGGTAATACCGCTTTTATGGCTTCTCTGATAATGATTTTCGCATCTGACTTCATACGCGTTCCTCTTCAAAAAGGCGCAAGTATTCCCCATAGCCTTCTTTTTCCAATTCCGATTTCGGAATAAACCGAAGTGACGCCGAATTGATGCAGTACCTGAGTCCGCCTGAGTCCGTCGGCCCGTCTTCAAAGACATGCCCCAAGTGCGAATCCGCATAAACGCTTCTCACTTCCGTCCGAATCATACCATGACTGACATCCGTTTTTTCGGCAACCGTCCCCTCGGAAATCGGTTTTGTAAAGCTCGGCCATCCGCATCCGGAATCAAATTTATCTTTTGAGCTGAAAAGAACTTCCCCGGATACAATATCCACGTAAATGCCTTCTTCTTCGTGATCGTAATACGCATTTTGGAAAGGGCGCTCCGTTGCATTGTTTTGAGTCACTTCATATTGAAGCGGTGTCAGATTTTTTTTGAGTAAATTCAGATCTTTCTTCATCTTCTCTCTCATAACCACACCTCCTTTATTCTCTGTTGCTCGTTGACTGCCTCATCCATTTTCAAATATCTTATCTGTTTTCAAATATCTTATTTGTTTTCAAATCCTTATTCGTCAGGATTATCCGCTTTTGTCAGTCGTTCGTCCACGCCTCGGATGAGGGACTCCGTATCTCTGCGAATCCTTTCAAGATCGCTTTCATTCGGCCTTCCTTTGAATTCAAACGGTTCAATAAACGTCCAATTCATATTCAGTCTGTCCATAAGATCATCGAGTTCGCGCTGTGCCCCGCCGGACCATCCGTAAGACCCGAAACGATAAGCCAGCTTTCCCTGTGCTTTCTTTTTCCCGATTTCTTCAAGTACGGCAGCCATCGGCGGAAACATCTTGTATTCATAGGTCGGCATCGCCAAAATAACACCTGATGCCATCCATAAATCTGCGAGAATCGTTCCCCAAGAAGTTTCCATGACATTGTAAGCGCTGTAGGGCATCCCCGAAGACTTCAATACGGACTCCGCAACCTTTACGGCCCGTTCCGTATTGCCGTACATACTTCCCCAAAGCAACACGATTTTTCGTCCGGAAGGTTCTTTTGAAGCGTTGGCATAACGTCTATAAGCTTCCAAAATGGTTTCCGGATGCGATGACCAAACCATCCCATGAGCCGGTGCAACCGTTACTATATCCAGCGGCTCCAATTTTTTAAGTGCCTTGAGTACAAAAGGCGAAAATGCGCCGATAATATTGCTGTAATAGCGCACGGTTTCCCCTTCATATGCCGCCAAAGCGTCGTCGGAATAATCGCCGTCAAAAGGCGACCCTTCCAGTTTCCCGAAACTGCCGAATGCATCACACGAAAAGAGCGTTTTACTCTCCGGCTCATAAGTGACCATAGCATCCGGCCAGTGCACATTCGGAATCATTTTGAACGTGAGCTTAACGCCATCCCCGAGATCAATTTCATCATCGTCTTTTACGACTCTCACGGGAACGTCACTGTCGAAAAAAGCGTCCAAGAGCGCGGCGCCCTTTTCACTGCACACGACGGTAAAGTCCCGATGCAATTTAAAAAGCGGTTCGAGCCATCCGGAATGATCCGGTTCCAAATGGTTTAAAACCAAATAGCGAATGTCTTTTAACTCTATTTTCATCTCATCTAACATGGCAAACAGGGATTCCGGAACACCATCCCAACCGCATACCCCGTCGATTAAGGCAGTCTCCCTACCTTTGACGACATAGGAATGAATGGACACGCCTCTAGGCATTTCCCAAAGCCCTTCAAAGAGAATATGCTCCACATTAACCGACAGTTGATGAATATTCTCTCTCATCTTTGTAATCTGCATAAGTGAACTCCTTTGTGATATAAACAAGCACTTGCCCTTTAATAGTTAAAAAAAAGACAATTCGGCCTATAAGTTAAACGATAATATTTCTCATTTACGTTATATACCACAACGGACTCCCGTTAAACACGCTATAGGAGATTTCTTTACACAGGTTGTCTTTCCGCCGACAGATCCAAAAGCAATTCGGAAAAGAGTTCTGCGCTCTGAATCATGGCTTTTTCGGACAGATCAAAGGTGCGCGTATGGTGTCCTCTATTCCCGCCTGCACCGACTAAAAAATACGCGGCTTGCCCGCCGGATCGCGTCACCGCGTCCATCATAAAGGTAAAGTCTTCGCTTCCGATTGCCTTTTCCGATTGCGGCAAGACTTGGTCGAAGCACCCGAGTTTCCGCGCGGACTGTTCGATGCGCTCTGTCAACGCAGCAGAGGATTTGGCGCAAATCGCCGCACCGACCGGTTCTATGGTAAAATCAACGTCGTGCATCAGCGCCGCACCGGCTATAATACGTTCGGCATACAGACCCATATAGGCATCTACTTCCGTATCTTCCCCGCGCGTTTCAATTTTTAAAAATGCTTTTTCGGCAATAACATTTCGATCGGTTCCCGCTTCCAGTCTTCCGACGTTGATACGGCTCATACCGCGTTTGTGTCGTGGAATAGCGTTGAGATTCATAACGGCGGTACACGCCGCGAGCATCGCACTCTTGCCGTCACTGGGCGCCGCACCGGCATGTGACGGTTGTCCGGTAAATGTCACATCCAGTTTATGAGTCGCCATAAACCCTCCGGCACCGCATATCAAAAGACCGAGGGGCAAATCTCCCATAATGTGCGCGGCAACCGCATACTGAATCCCATCAAGCGCGCCGGATTCAGTCATCGCTTTTGCGCCTCTGACGCCTTCCTCTGCCGGCTGAAAGATCAATCGAATTTCGCCGATGCCCTTCAGTTCGTCTTTCATCTCCATAATGATTTTTGCCGTGCCAAGGCCGATTGCCGCGTGTGCATCGTGCCCGCAAGCGTGCATCAACCCCGTTGTCTCTGAGGCAAACCCCAATTGGTTCGGAGCGTGTCCGACATCGTCCGACTCAAGAATGCTCAAGGCATCAATGTCAAATCGAAAGGCAACATTCGGTCCGCTCCCGAGTTGATAGGTTGCAACGACACCGGTATACCCGCCCTTCATCTCTTTCATATACACTTCGGAGCCACCTGTTTCCAGAGCCCGTTGGTATGCTTTTTCCAAAATAGCCGCATCCGGGATACCCATGCGCTCCGCCTCACCGTAGATCGCTTGTCCGACCCGGACATCATAACCCATGGCTTCCAGTGCTTCCGCAATCAGAGACGAAGTCCTGAACTCCGTCCATCCCAATTCCGGATACCTGTGAAAACTTCTTCTGTATCGAATCATTTCCGCTTCTGCGGCTTCAACTGCCCTTTTAATGTCTTTCATAAATTTACTCCTCTGATTCTTCTCGAAACGAATAACCGCCCCGCTCCCGTTTATTAAAAGATCGGATACTTTATTTTACAACAATTTTTCTTCCCTTTAAATTAAAAAACCAATCCTAGCAAGCAAAGTTGCGTAAGATTGGTTTTGGGTTTTCTAATGTGTTGTTTGATAAAAGCGCCGTCAGCGGTCTTCCCTGAAATACGACTGTCCGAGATGTCCCGGCGGTTGATTCTCTTGCTTATGCCGAACACTGGTCACAACCAAAACGATAATCGTCACCACATAAGGGAGCATTTTGAACAGCTCTTGAGTGGCACGCGTCAGTCCCGGCGTATAAATATAGAGGATAAACAGGCCGCCGAAAAGGAAAGATCCCCAGATGGCATTGATCGGTTTCCAAAGGGCCAAGATAACCAGGGCAATGGCCAGCCAGCCCCTGTCCCCGAATCCGTTGTTGGTCCAAGTGCCTCCAAGGTATTCCATGACGAAATAGAGTCCACCCAAACCTGCAATTGCCGCACCTACCGTTGTCGCAAGATATTTGTACCGAGAGACATTGATTCCCGCAGCATCTGCCGTCGCCGGATCTTCTCCGACCGATCTCAGGTTAAGTCCTTTTCGCGTATTTGCCAGAAAATAGCCCATGGAGAGCGCCACAATAATTGAAAGATAGGTCAAAAACCCATAGGAAAAGAAGAGCGGCCCAATCACGGGAATTTCAGAAAGCCCCGGAATGGACGTGCGATAAGCACTTGCGGTCGTCGCTACTGAAATTTGTCCGACACCGCCGGCGAGTTTTGAAATGGAACCGCCAAAGAAGTTTCCAAAGCCCACACCGAACGTCGTCAACGCAAGACCAACCACATTTTGATTGGCGTGGAGCGTTACGGTGAGCAAACTGAAAAGCAATCCACCCAGTGCCGAAACGATCAATGTCGCCGCAAAAGAAATCAAAAGACCCATAAACGGATGAGGCACTTCCGCATATTTTTCATAAAAGAACGCCGCCATCAACCCTGAAATACCGCCCATGTACATGATACCCGGTATTCCCAGGTTGAGGTTCCCTGATTTTTCGGTGATGATTTCACCGGACGCACCAAACAGAATGCTGATGCCTTGACCGATGGCTTTTTGCAAAAAAGTCAGTAGTAATTCCATTTAATGCGCCTCCTTTCGATTCCGGTTAAGCTCTACTTTGTAAGTGATGAAAAACTCACAGCCAATTAAGAAAAATAAGATGATCCCTGTTATGATATCCGAAGCATTTTCATTGAGGCCGTATTGGGAAGCAATTTGGATTGCCCCCTGTTGCATAAAGACGAGAAACCCGGAAACTAAAATCATGGCAAACGGATTGAATTTTGCCATCCAGGCGACAATAATGGCCGTAAAGCCTCTGCCGCCCCCCGTGCTCGTGGAGATGGTATGACTGGCACCGCTGACGATGATCGCACCTGCCAATCCGCAAATGGCGCCGGAGATCATCATGGTGCGAATAATGACTTTTTTTACATTGATTCCGACGTATTTCGCCGTATTTTGACTCTCGCCGACGACGGCAATTTCATATCCGTGTTTGGTATAGCGCATATAAATGTACATGCCTATGGTCATCGCGAGAACGAGTACAATATTCCATCCGTAATCGATTCCGAACAGGCTCGGAAGCCATCCGCCGCGATTTGCCGCATTGATGATTCCGACAGTATTTGAACCGGCCGGCTTTTCCCAGAAGACTATGCAAAATGTTACAATCTGCATGGCCACATAATTGAGCATCAGTGTGAAAAGCGTTTCATTCGTATCAAAATAGGCCTTAAACACCGCGGGGAGCAATCCCCAGATAAGCCCCGCCAGGATGCTGGCGGTGAATATAATGATTAAGAGAATGCCGTTCGGCAACGATTGCCCAAAGTAAATCATAATTGCCGCAGCCGCCGCACCACCCATGAGGACTTGGCCCTCTGCGCCGATATTCCAAAAACGCATTCTGAATGCCGGTGCAAGACCGACTGCAATAATCAAAAGTACCAGTGTCTCACGGACGGTGACCCAAATGCGTCGCTTGCTTCCGATCGCACCGTCTACAATGCCGAGATAGACACTCAAAGGATTGTCCCCCGTAATAGACATAACGACAAAGGCACAGACGATCAAAGACAGGGCCGCCGCCGCGATTCGAATGAACCACGCCTTCGGCATCGAGATATTGCTACGCTTAATGACGCGAAACAGCGGTTCTTTTACTGTTATTTCGTTTTGTTTAAGCATGCTTCTGACCTCCAACTTTACTGCCCGTCATCATAAGTCCCAATTCTTCCTTAGTGGATGTTCGCGCGTCGACGATGCCGGTGACTATACCTCCGGAAAGCACCAAAATGCGATCACAGAGCTCCAAAAGGACATCCAGGTCTTCACCTACGCAGAGCACAGAAGCACCTTTTTCCTTTTGAGCATTCAAAAGCTTATAAATGGTATACGATGAATTGATGTCCAACCCACGAACCGGATAAGCGACCATGAGCACCGTCGGACTGGAGGCAATCTCCCGACCCAACAACACTTTTTGAACATTCCCGCCGGACAATTTGCTGACCGGTGTTTCCACGCTCGGCGTAGACACAGCCAGTTTATCGACAACGCGCTCCGCAAGCGCTTTCGGTTTTTTTCGATTTGTAAAGAAATGCTTGCCTTCCGTATAACTGCGGAGCATCATATTGTCCGTCAAGTCCATTGAGCCGACGAGTCCCATGCCCAATCTGTCTTCCGGGACAAATGCCAAACTGATTTTTAAATCCCGTATCTCTGCCGCCGCCATTTCTGAAAGTTTCTCAATCGAACCGTCGGGCGCATGGTAGAGGATCTCACCGGATTCGATATCTTCAAGTCCCGCAACCGCTTCAAGAAGCTCTTTTTGACCGCTTCCCGCAATCCCGGCAATTCCCAAAATCTCTCCGCTGAATGCGGTAAAAGACACTTTCTTCAAAACGGAAATGCCTTCCCGATTTTTACACGTCAAGTTTCGAACATCCAGCCTCAATTCAGGCTTTCCGGGTTCCGATCGGTCGATCGCCAAATTGATTTTTTCCCCGACCATCATTTCGGTCAATGATTCTACCGTCGCTTCACGTGTAGGTACAGTGCCGATGTATTGTCCCTTTCTCAAAACGGATACGCGATCCGAAAGCTCAAGGACTTCATTGAGTTTATGTGTAATAATGATGATTGATTTTCCCGCTTTTCTCATATTTCTCAGGACATTGAATAACTTCTGTGTTTCCTGAGGCGTAAGAACGGCTGTCGGCTCGTCCAAAATGAGAACGTCGGCGCCCCGGTATAAGACCTTGATAATCTCAACCGTTTGTTTTTGAGAAACGGACCGGTCGTATATTTTCTGAGTCGGATTGAGATCAAACCCGTATCGATCACACAGGGCATTGACTTCTCCTACGATTTGATTCATCTTAATGCGCTCTGCACCCGGCAATCCCCAAATAATGTTTTCAGCCGCCGTGAGGACATTGATGAGCTTAAAGTGCTGATGACTCATACCGCTCCCGAGATTAAACGAATCCTTTGGCGAGCGAATCGTCACTTCGCGGCCGTCGACATATATTTGCCCACTATCCGGAAAATATATGCCGGAAAGCATGTTCATAAGCGTCGTCTTGCCGCTGCCGTTTTCACCCAGAATGGAAAGGATTTCTCCCTTCTTGACATTCAGGTTGACGTTGTCATTGGCAATGATCTCCCCAAAGCGCTTGGTTACATTTTTTAGTTCAATCGCATATTCATTGTTCACAGGGATTCCTCCATATACCACTTTCCGAAAAAACAATCATCCAATGGTTTGTAAATTATTAAGACGCATGATTAAGAAAATTTGCGGAACCACATTCGATGCAGTTCCGCAAATATAAGACTTATTCACTTGTCAAAAATCATCAGTTCGTCAATTCAGTGATACCGTCAATGCGTAAATCAAATGCCGGTGCAGAGATGACTTCAGACTCATGGAAATAGCCGTCTGATACATAATCTGCATATTTGGCAAAGTCTGCATTGTTAGCGATCAAATCTTCGATAGAAGAGCCGTTTACAGTAAACGTCGTCGTATCGAAAACATGAAGTTCGCCGGCTTTGAGAGCTGCTTCGATTTCGGCAACTTTATCAACTGTTCCTTCTGCAACAACGTTTTCATTGAGCGGAGAAATGCCGACTGCGTCGTCCGCGTAACCTTGGCACCAGTCAGTTGCGATCGGTGTACCGTCGATAACGCTTTGAACCGCATAAGTGTAGTAAGGACCCCAGTTGATGGTTGCTGACGTCAATGCTGAATTCGGAGCAACGGAGATCATATCCACGTTATATCCGACTACAGGTACGCCTGCTTGCTCACAAGCAGTCGGTGCCCCTGTTGTATCGGCATGTTGGCTGATCAAAACACAACCGTCTGCGATCAACTGATTGGCAACTTCGCTTTCAGCCGCCATATCTGCCCAGCTGTTTGTATATTGAACTTCCATCGTTACAGACGGGCAAACGCTTTTAGCGCCGAGGTAGAATGACGTGTAACCTGAAACCACTTCTGCATACGGATACGCACCGACATAACCCATTTTTGCTTGGTCTGCAGTGATTGTACCGTCTGCGATCATTTCGTTGAGTTTCATACCCGCAACAACGCCGGATACGTAACGGGATTCATAAACAGCCGTAAAATAGTTGTGCATGTTTGCCAGGCCGCTCATTGCCGCTTGATATCCGGTTGCATGAGCAAATTGAACGTCCGGATACTCAGCCGCAGCTTGCATCATGTAATCTTCATGTCCGAAGCTGTTTGCGAAAATAATTGTACAGCCTTGATCTGCGAGGTCAACTGCAGCATCATAGCATGCTTCATCTTCGCCGATATGTGTTTTTTCGATGACTTGATCATCAGAAAGTCCGAGTGCCGCTTTCATTTCTGCGATACCTGCCATATGTGCGGCAGTATATCCTTCGTTTTCATCTCCGATGTAGATGACACCGACTTTAACTGTGGATGCAGGCGTTTCTGCTTCTGTCTCTGCCTGAGTAGCCACTGTAGTTGCTTCTGTTGCAGCTGCTGTCGTTTCAGTTGTAGAACCTGAACAACCGGCAAGCATGCCCGCAACGAGCATCATTACCATTAATAGAGTAGCAACCTTTTTCATGTTTAATCCTCCTAATTATCGTTTGCATTTCCCCTAGTTTATAACATAAAGGGTATTCCCTTACGTCCTCACGTCCATGTTGATATTATACAAGAAATCTTCGCACAAAAATGTTCTATTTAAAATACATTTGTATAAAATATCTATTTACAGATTCAATTTCGGATAATTCGTTTAAAAAAAAAGCCGTCTACATGACTTGCATGATGGATGCAGCATGCGTCGCCATTGACGTCAATCATAAAAATATTCAAAAGTCACATCCGATATTTGTTAACATGCGAATGATTCTTGGACAGATATACGAACATTAATTCATAAATGCACCAAAATATACATCGTTATCCCTATTGCTTAGAATAGTATATTTAGCACCTGATCGTCAAGTCCAAAATGACAAAAATATAAAATTTATGATTGAAACAAATTTCTTTTTTTCGCATTGACTTTATTCGCCCAAAACGTGATACATGACGATGTGAGGCCCAATTGTCGGATAATCAAAAACATCACCAAAAGTCACAAACCCAAGCTTTTCATAGTAGTTTTGAGCCGATAGCCTTGCATTGCACCAGAGCAGATCCGTACCGCGCGTCTTGATCTCCGATTCCGCAAAAGAAACCGCCATACGCCCGGCCCCACAATGCCGATAAGATTCCAGAGTCGCCATGCCCCTTAAATGATACTGCTGTTTTAAAGGAAGCCCCGGGTGCGCTTCTTTTAAGAAGGAAACAATGCAAATCAGCGTTTCTTGATCAAAAACACCGACGTGAAAAGCCCCTTCTCCCGAATCTGTTTCATAGCGGCAAGTCTCCGGCGGCTGATTCACACGCAAAATCTGCTGTCTGAGCGGATACGTCATCTCTGCTTCGATATATTTTGCAATAAACGGCATGATTTCCTCCATATTTTCATGAAATTTCAAAATATTTGCGAGTCAAATCGTCAAAAAACTCAACGCTCAGACAAAGGTCTTAGATGAGAAAAATGATTACACGTACGCGATCGTTCAGAAGGTCAATACTTCTGTTCTCAAATAAGAATCTGATTTCCCTTTGGAACAGACACGCCGCAATTAGGCGTGTCTTTCTATTTCCCGGATAATAATTTCCTTGCAAAGTGTAAAATATCGATCAACCGAAAAGGCATCCGCATCAACAAGGTACTGAATCGTCGCCCCTTCAAGGAGTGAAATAATCATACTCGCAAGCAGTACGCGCCGCTCTGCATCCAAACTCGGTACATAAGTCTCGATCAGGGCTTGAAGTTCTTGCCGCCAACCGTAAAACGACCGCTTGAATTCCAACCTAAAATCCTCATCAAAGCGGGATTGCACCCAAAAATCAATCTCCGCATAATCGTATTTCGGCTCCTCTTTAATAAAGATGAGCTTCTGTCGAATAAACACGTCCAATTGACTTTCAAGTGTATCCTCAGCGAGGGCTCGCCCCTCTTCTCTCAATTCAATGCAACGCTCGGCTACCTTTTTTTGCGCGGCGAGCAGCAGTTCCTTTTTAGACT
>JASUTA010000135.1 GCA_030445805.1 Clostridiales bacterium | reverse complement strand
CGAAATGATTTCCGGCACAAAGACGCGTGCAGTCGTCGAAGGCGCGCGGGAAATGGGGCGGTATTTGATCGGGAGAGATCCGTTTGAGATAGAGCGCCTTTGGCAGGAAATGCACAAAACGTTCTTTAGAGGCGGTCCGATCAACAGTACAATTGTGTCCGGATTTGAAATGGCACTTTGGGATATCAAAGGAAAATTCTTTGGTATCCCGGTTTACGAATTCCTCGGTGGGAAAGCGCGCGACCGCATCAAAATTTACTCATGGATCGGCGGAGACCGTCCGGATGACGTCGCCCGAGAAGCGCTGGATCGCAAAAAAAGAGGATTTAATGCAATCAAAATGAACGGTACGGAAGAATTGCACTACATCGATTCATTCGATAAAATTGATGCGGTTGTAAAACGGGTGGCTTCCATACGCGAGGCGTGCGGCTCCGATTTCGGTATCGGTGTGGATTTCCACGGCCGAGTGCATAAACCGATGGCGAAAGTGCTTGCGCGCGAACTCGAGCCCTACAAGCTCATGTTTATGGAGGAAGTGGTTTTACCCGAAAATGAAGAAGCGTTCAAAGAAGTCGCAAAACATGTCGCGACGCCGCTGGCAACAGGTGAGCGGCTCACGAGTCGCTGGGAATTCAAACGCATCTTCAGAGAAGGCATCATCGACATCGTCCAGCCGGATGTAGCACTGGTTGGCGGTATTCTCGAGATGAAAAAGATCATCGCCATGGCAGAAGCATTTGACATGGGTGCCGCACCGCATGCCCCTTACGGGCCGATCGCACTTGCCGCAACGCTTCAGGTAGACGTCTGTTCGCCGAACGTCTTCATACAGGAACAGAGCTTGGGCATTCACTATAACAAGGGATTTGACCTCTTGGATTTTGTGAAAAACAAAGACATCTTTGAATACGAAGACGGATTCGTTAAAATCCCTGAAAAACCGGGTCTCGGTCTCGAAATCGATGAAGATGTCGTAAAAACTGTTTCTGCGGAAGGCCTTGTTTGGACCAATCCCAAATGGCGTAACTACGACGGAACAATGGCAGAGTGGTAATGTAAAGTGGCAATACAAAGTAGCAATACAAAGTAGCAATACAAAGTAAGTATCCAACAAGACGCTCATAATGAGTCCCCCAAGAAAGCCCTGTGTGCAGAGTCTAATGCCGCAGGGTTTTTTATTGAATTTTTATTTTGTTACTTGATTAACAATCTCGTTCTATGCTATAATAGCCTCAAACAACCCCATGGAGGGTTCTGAGTCCTGCTGAGCCGCGAGAATGAATGAGGACAATCTTTCGGCGAAGTGCACAAAACGTTCATACTGACACAAAGAGCAATCTGAGTGAAAGGCATATGACCGAATGAAGTTTTCGAACGATGAGATGATCGACACGTATTTTCTTTCTCTGCAACGGGCAAGAAAGCGACAGTGCTGAGAAATCATTAACGATACACGGTTAAACATACGCCTTTTAGGCGTATTTTTTTGTGCGATGGAATGGGCAGGCGCAATTTGGTGGAGAAAGGATGGTTGCAAATGTACGATGTAAAATCGCCGAAGGCGGAGGAATTCATCAACAATGAGGAGGTCTTGGCAACACTGGCCTATGCAGATGAAAACAAAGACAACATTGAACTGATCGACGCTATTTTGGAGAAGGCCAAACTCAAGAAAGGGCTGACGCACAGGGAAGCATCCGTGCTCCTGGCCTGTGACAACGAAGAAAAAAATCAACAAATTTATCAGATGGCTCAACAGATCAAAAAAGACTTTTACGGCAATCGAATTGTCATGTTTGCTCCGCTGTACCTCTCAAACTACTGCATCAACGGCTGTGTTTACTGCCCATATCACATGAAAAACAAACATATCGCACGCAAAAAATTGACTCAAGAAGAAATCGTCCGAGAAGTAACGGCGCTTCAGGACATGGGCCATAAGCGTCTCGCGCTGGAAGCGGGGGAGGACCCGGTCAATAATCCGATTGAATACATTCTCGAGTGCATCGACACCATCTACAGCATCAAACATAAAAACGGTGCGATTCGACGCGTCAATGTCAATATTGCGGCGACTACTGTAGAGAACTATAAAAAACTAAAAGATGCGGGTATCGGTACATACATTCTCTTTCAAGAGACCTACCATAAAGAGAGCTACGAAGCCCTTCACCCGACCGGACCGAAACACAATTACGCCTATCACACCGAAGCGATGGACCGTGCGATGCAAGGCGGTATCGATGATGTCGGCCTCGGCGTGCTCTTCGGTTTGGAACGCTATCGATATGAATTTGCGGCGCTTTTGATGCATGCGGAGCATCTCGAAGCGGCATTCGGCGTCGGACCGCACACCATCAGTGTCCCGCGGATTAAGCACGCGGACGATATTGACCCGAGCGTTTTCGACAATGGGATTAACGATGACATCTTTGCAAAACTCGTTGCCTGTACGCGCATTTCTGTGCCTTATACCGGGATTATTGTTTCCACCCGAGAAAGCCAAGCGTGCCGTGAAAAAGTCCTGCCGATGGGTGTTTCACAGGTCAGCGGAGCATCGAGAACCAGTGTCGGCGGATACTGTGAACCGGAGAAGGAAGATGAGGTTTCGGAACAATTCGATGTCAGCGACAAGCGGACTTTGGATGAAGTGGTCAAATGGTTGATGGATCTGGGACATATTCCGAGTTTTTGCACGGCTTGCTACCGTGAGGGGAGAACGGGAGACCGTTTTATGTCGCTCTGTAAGACCGGTCAGATTCAAAACTGCTGTCACCCTAACGCGTTGATGACGCTCAAAGAGTACCTTGAAGATTATGCGTCTCCTGAAACGAAGGCCCTCGGAGAAGCGATGATCGCGGCGGAAATCGGCAATATTCCAAAAGAAAAAGTTCAGCAAATCGTCATTGAGAATTTAAATAACATTGCGAACGGACAGCGTGACTTCAGACTTTAGAGAGTATCGCGGAATAAAAGAACGGGAGTGTATGCGCGTATGAGTTTAAATGCAACGCCGACGGCGGATCGGGTACACATTGCTTTTTTCGGCAGAAGAAATGCTGGGAAGTCAAGCGTGGTCAATGCGGTGACAGGACAGGATTTGGCTGTGGTATCCGACGTCAAAGGGACAACCACCGACCCTGTATACAAGGCGATGGAACTGCTTCCCATCGGACCGATTGTCGTAATCGATACCCCGGGTATTGACGACGAAGGGGAACTGGGGGCGCTTCGAATCAAGAAGACCAAACAGGTGCTCAATAAAACCGATGTGGCGATTCTCGTTGTGGACGCTCAAGTCGGGATGACAGATGCCGAGGAAGCATTGATCACACTTTTTAAAGAAAAAGCCATCTCATATCTGATTGTTATGAACAAGTCTGATTTAATCGGCTTGAAAACGCATTCGGATGACAAATCGGTGCTGTCTGTGAGCGCTTTGACGGGAGCAAATATTCAGGTGCTGAAAGAGACCATTGCCAAGATGGTGCCTTTGGAAGATGAAAAATTGCGCATTGTGGCCGATTTGATTCATCCGTCGGATTTTGTGGTCTTGGTGACCCCGATTGATAAAGCCGCGCCTAAAGGCAGGTTGATTTTACCTCAGCAACAAACGATTCGCGACATTTTAGAGGCGGATGCCACGGCGATTGTCGTCAAAGAACATGAACTTCGGGAAACCTTGGACGGACTGGCTAAAAAACCGAGTCTCGTCATTACGGACAGTCAAGTTTTTGCAAAAGTATCCGCGGATACGCCGGAGGACATCCCTCTGACTTCTTTTTCAATTCTCTTTGCACGTTATAAAGGACTTCTTGATGCCGCCGTCAAAGGGGCAAGTACGCTTGAAAAACTGAAAGACGGCGATCGCGTGCTCCTTTCGGAAGGGTGTACGCATCACAGGCAATGCGATGACATCGGCCGGGTGAAATTACCGCGCTGGATCAAAAGTTATACAGGGAAAGCGCTTGAGTTTGAATTTACTTCGGGCGGTACATTCCCGGAGGATCTGTCTGCGTATGCGTTGGTTGTGCACTGCGGCGGTTGCATGCTCAATGAACGTGAAATTCGGTATCGGCAAAAATGTGCGCAGGATCAGTCGATTCCGATTACAAATTACGGGACGGTGATCGCCTATATGCAGGGCATTTTAAAGCGCAGTATTGCAATATTTCCGCATTTGGCGGAGTAATTTTTAGAATAAAAAATAGAAAAAAATAAAGGGTATGTACGGAAAATAGGTACGCAAAAATAGGTACGCAAAAAAGAAAAATAAATGCGGGGATGAACAGATGTCTGAGATTCTATACGGCGCAGAAACACTGCGAGCGCGTGAAAATTTTAAATTGGCGTATAAACGGACGGATCTTGGACTGATCTACGCGATGGTACAGGTGAAAAAGGCGGCGGCGCTGACGTATATGTCATTGGACGGCTATGAACACGATGTATACGGTGCTATTGTCTCGGCTTGTGATGAAGTGCTCTCCGGTGCTTGGGAAGATCAATTTGTCGTGGATGCCCTTCAGGGCGGAGCGGGAACCTCGGCTCATATGAATGTCAATGAAGTTTTGGCGGCGCTTGCGAATCGCATAAAAACAAATCCTGAAATGCGGCCGGTTCATCCCTTGGATGATGTCAATCGCGGTCAATCCACCAATGATGTATTTCCCACAGCACTCAGAATAGCGGCGATTGAACGGCTTCGTGCACTCAGCGACGGTTGTGCAAAGCTTCAGGAAGCCCTTCAGGAAAAAGAAAATGCGTATGATGCAGTCAAAAAACTGGGTCGAACGGAATTGATGGACGCCGTTCCGATTACACTGGGTCAGAGCTTTGGCGCCTATGCTCAGGCAATCGCCAGAGACAGGTGGCGCCTCTATAAAGTAGAAGAACGCCTCAGGCAAGTGAATCTTGGGGGGACTGCAGTCGGTACATACAACAATGCCGACAGGCAGTACCGGTTCGGCGTGATTGAAAATCTCAGAAAAATGACGGGAATTGGATTGGCGGTGGCTGAATATCCGATGGACATTACACAGAATAACGACGTATTTGTGGAAGTGTCCGGTTTGACGAAGGCACTTGCAGTCAATTTGATGAAAATTGCCAATGATCTCCGTTGGATGAATTCAGGTCCGAACGGTGGCTTGGGAGAGATTCGGCTGGAACCGATGCAAAAAGGAAGCACGATTATGCCGGGGAAAGTCAATCCTGTTATTCCGGAAATGGTGATGCAAGCGGCGATGAAAGTTATGGCAAACGACCAAGCGGTGACGATGGCGGCGGCACACGGGGAATTTGAATTGAATGCGTTTTTGCCCTTGATTGCGGACAGTTTGCTTGAAAATCTGTCGCTCCTGACGCATGCGGTGACACTTTTTAAGGAAAGATGTATTGAAAGTTTACGCGCTGATGAACGGCGATGCCTTTATTTACTGGAGCATTCTTATGCGTTTGCGGTGGATTACACCCCTGCTCTCGGATATGACTGTGTGGCTGAAGTTGTTGAAAAATGCGGCGGAGAGGCAAGTGCGATCCGGGAAGAACTTGAACGGCTGATTCAAGTTTCGAAAAAAGTTTTTTAAAAAAGTTTGTTTTTAATATCCTCTGACAAATCTATCATATTTTCAACACATTTATCTTCTATACTAAAAACATCAAAGGCAAACGCCAACAAAAATAAAATTGTGAAGATAAGGAGTGTAAGAAAATGAAAAAAATTGGTTTATTAATGGTTGTTATGGCACTGGTCGTCGGTACAGCAGCACTTTCTTTTGCAGATTCAAGTTTTGGTCCGGCAGCAATTTACGCAGATTTGACAGGTACGACAGAAGCGGATGCATATGCACTTAGACTTTCATCGGATTTGACTTTCGGTGAATTGGCTGAACAAGAAGGCATCTTCGACGAATTCCACGATGCAATCCTCGACGCAAAGATCGAAATCCTCAATGAAATGGTTGCTTCCGGTGACTTAACTCAAGAAGAAGCAGATGAGCTGATCGATATCTTTGAAACTTGCGATGGCACACAACAACACCTCGGCCTCGGTATGGGATACTTCGGTAACGGTGGAAATGGCGGCCAATACGGCGTAAACGGCGGTCAATTCGGATCTCGCGGAACCGGATACTGTGGCGGACTTAATGCAGGAACAGCAAACGCATATGGTACGGGAAATGCGTATGGTAACGGCAATGGTAACGGATTCGGAAGATAATCCATAAACCGAGTCAATAAAGATACTGTCAGAGTTAATCACCAAAATGAATCAACAAACGAATCAACAACAAAAACGCCCCGGCAATTTGCCGGGGCATTTCTGTTTCGTTTTTCCTCATTTTGGGATGTGAGCAGGGTTTAGTCTACAACCATCTGTTTAAGATCAGATGGGATGATTAAAGTAGGCTCAGTCGCGGCTTGAACCTCTTCTACCGTGAATTCCGGATTGATTTCTTTAAGAACCAAACCTTCTTTAGTAACCTCGATTACGCCCATTTCTGTGACGATGAGGTCCACCTGATTTGCAGCCGTAAGCGGCAAGTTACATTGTTTCAGGATTTTATGATTACCCTTGGCAGTGTGTTCCATAGCAACGACTACTTTTTTGGCCCCTGTAACGAGGTCCATAGCGCCGCCCATGCCCGGAACCATTTTGCCTGGGATCATCCAGTTTGCAAGGTTTCCGTGTTCATCGACTTGAAGTGCTCCGAGAACGGTCAT
>JASUTA010000134.1 GCA_030445805.1 Clostridiales bacterium | reverse complement strand
AATAATTCAAATGCATAAATTAGCGTTTCATCCAAAGCGTTCGTGTCTGGTTCCATTCCAAGTAAGGCGGTAAGCTTGTCCAATACAGAATTCCTGCGCCTGGTTGGTTTTACCATCAGACACCACCTGCGGCTTGCTTCTGATAACTTAAGAAAGGTATCGGCAGAAACCACGGCGGGCGTCATGTTGGCCAAAACCAAATCAAAATAGTGGCTCCAGCCAAGCTTCTGCAAATCTGCACTATGCCAATCATGAACGCAAAAATTAACTGACGAACCACGCATGGATTTTGCTTTTTCGCATTCGTCTATCATGCGCGGAGAGAAATCTGTACCTGTTACGCAAGCGCCTAACTGCTCCAGGGCAAAAGAAAAACGTCCGCCTCCGCACCCTACGTCCAACGCAGTCTGCCCTCGCTCAACCATCTGATTACTCAGAATCAGACGCATGGCTAAACTGTTTTCAGTGGTTGGAAGTTCTTTGGTTGCAAAAGTGGAAGCCTTGCTGTTCCACCATTCGACTGCCGCCTGTGGATTCTTCCTGTTTGATTCCCAACGTTCACTAATTTCCCGTATTGTCACATAATTTCCTCCTACTAAGAAAAAACTGCTAAAACTGACATCAAAGGTGGGCGGGGAATATTTGCAGCAAAAAAAGACCGCTTGGCCTGTACTTCTGACAGACCAAGCAGTCTTCATAACTGCATACCGTTTCATAGAAAAACACAAAACAACCGGGACAGCTTCTGCTATCGAGTAGCAACTTCATGTTGCTTTTTAGATATTAGCGTATTTGTGCGAAAAAGTCAATATAGGTTTACGGTGATATATTTGGACACAAAGCGAAAACCAATATATGCAAGTAATTACCGAATCTTTTGCCATAGAATAGATGCATGATTTCCTCAGGTAAAATTATTTGTCACTACACCTGTATCGGAGAAAGTTCCGCCTGTTGTCTAAGAGTACACCGAAAATCGGTATTTTTTTCGTATCATTAGAAATTAGTTGAAACATTCATGCTTGAATTTTGCTAAAAACAAAAGAGTCGTCAAACGATAAAGTGTGATGACTCTTTTGTTTGGTGGACCTGAACGGGATCGAACCGTCGACCTCCGCGTTGCGAACGCGGCGCTCTCCCAGCTGAGCTACAAGCCCATATTGACTTTTTGTTGGATGACAGGTTGCTGTTGAGGACTGTAGTTCCGTCGAGTGGTTTTATTTGCACCTCTCGACCTCTAGCGTGACAGGCTAGCGTTCTAACCAACTGAACTACTGGACCATTCATCAAACGGAATAATGCTATCATACAGGATGACAAGATTCCGTGTCAAGGGTTTTCTCGCGCAACATTGTATGCAATAAAGCCTTCTAAATTGTCGGAGTCGCTCACTTGGACAAACGGACAATCAAATTGTTCCAAAACCGTCTCCAAAATCAAGCCTCCCGCCAGAATCACATCAGCCCTTTTTTCTTCCAGTCCAACGATCGCCTTGCGCTCTTCTATAGAATCATGTCTCAACATCGCATTGATGCGGCGAACCTTTTCAGTTGACACAATTGCCCCGTGGACGCCGTCACGGTCATAGATCGGCATTTTCTTGTCGATAGTCGCAAACGTAGCGGCCGTTCCGCCGATCCCAATGGCTCTTTGAATCGGGTACTGTGAGATTGCATCTTTTACGGTTTCAACGGCAGCCTCTATTGCCGCCTGCATGGCGCTGTAATCAGAATCGGAAATCGGGTCGCTGTTGACATAGGCACCTGTCATCCGCACAGACCCCATATTGAGACTCTTTGCAAACAAGATACCGTCTCCGCTTCCGACGATCAGCTCCGTTGAACCGCCACCGATATCAATGACAAGTTGAGGCTTTTTTTCACCGACAAGCTCAGGCATTCCCAAGAGTACCCCTTTAAAACCGATTTCCGCTTCAACATCCCCGGAAATAATCTGTGCGCGAATACCGACGCGTTCTTCCAAACGATTCAAAAACGTTTCGGAATTTTTCGCATCCCTAGCCGCACTGGTTGCCATAATAAAAACCTCTAAAGCACCGGCCGCTTTTGCACCCTTCGAAAAAAGCGCCACGGCATCAATGGTATTCGACATGCTCTCTTCCGAAAGCACACCTGTTTCATTGACGCCGCGCCCGAGACGCGTCACTTGAACCCGCTTTTGAATATCTGAAAAAACCGTTCCGTCGTAATCCGCTATAAGCAGCCGAACCGAATTGGTTCCAATGTCAATAGATGCGTATTTCATGAATCACGTCTCCACTTGATCGTTTAATCTTTAAAAGTCTTATTTTAACCCTTCAATAAAGTCCTATTTTAACCCTTCAATGTTGTGCACCGGATCAGTTGTTGCCATCTGCGCTTTCCAAGCCTTCAATCATATAAATGATCTCATTTGGTTTAACCATTTTAAGCTTTTCTCTCGCAATTTTTTCGATGGCTTCGGGTGTTTGTGAATAGGCGTATTCATCGTTCAAACGTGCCACTTCTTGTTTCAACGAATCAATCTGCTGATTGAGTTCAGCCTGAGTGTCTTTAAACGTTTCCAGTTTGACCTCTGTCTGATAATAGCTGTATCCAAAATACCCGAGTACAAGTAAAAACAGCAGCAATAATAATCCCTGCCTTCTGAAAAACATCCTTTTTTTTCGTTTTTTCACTTTCAAACCCCGCTGCGCTTACGCTAGCCTTCTATCATCTCATAAAGAGATTTAGAAGCTTCCTTGGTCACGTGCTCATCCAACGAAATAACCCGAATGGAAATCGGAGATGCTCCGAATTGAATATCGATTCGATCGCCAACCGCCACTTCCGCACCGGCTTTAGCCGTTTTTCCGTTAAGCTTTACTCTTCCCCCGTCGCAGGCCTCTTTTGCGAGTGTCCTTCTCTTAATCAAACGGGCATTCTTTAAAAATTTATCGATTCTCATAAGCCACCTTACCTCTTTCCGATTAAATCCTTTAACGTTTCAAAATTCCTGAAACGAAAAAGTAAGATAATACAAGAAAAAGCAGCAAGGCTGCCTTTTCGTGTAATTTATTTATTGACCATTTCTTTCAATGCTTTACCTGCTTTGAAAACAGGAGCTTTAGATGCAGGAATATTGATGGTTTCTTTAGGATTTCTAGGATTTCTGCCTGTTCTTTCTTTTCTTTCTCTTACGTCAAAGGTTCCAAAGCCAACCAGTTGCACTTTGCCGCTCTTAGCCAATTCTTCTTCAACGCTCTTCATGAATGCATTCAATGCCAATTCCGCATCTTTTTTAGTCAATCCTGACTTTTCCGCCATACTCGCCACTAATTCAGCTTTATTCACGATAAAACCTCCTCTAAATTATTCGGTTGATAACTAATACTAGTATACGTTGAAATTTCAACTTCTGCAAGAACTTTCGGCTTTTTTTTTATATTTTCTCCCATTTTTTCGCTTCCTGCCACAACCGTTCCATTTCCACAAGTTCAGAAGCTTCCAGCGTTTTTCCCTGTTCGATAAAAGCAGTCTCGATATACTCGAATCGTTTCATGAATTTTTCCGTTGCATCATTCAGTGCCAATTCGGCATCCACTTTTGCAAGTCGTGCGACATTTGCCGCAATGAGGAGCAAGTCGCCCAATTCTTCGGCAATTGCGGCGGCATCTTTCAATTGGATGGCTTCACGCAGCTCAGCCACTTCTTCTTCCACTTTATCAAGCGCAACTTCTGCGTCTCCCCAGTCAAACCCTACGGAAGCCGCTTTTTTTTGCACTTTTTGAGCGCGCAAAAGAGCAGGAAAACTTGAAGACACTGTGCGCATGGTATCAATCACACGTGAAATGGATTTTTCCGTATTCTTTATGGCCTGCCAATTGTCGAGGACTTCATCGGAATTTTGAACATGGACATCCCCAAAAACATGCGGATGTCTCCTGATCATCTTTTCACAGACCGCCTTATACACATCGGGAAGCCCAAAATAGCCTTCTTCTTCTCCGATTGCCGCATGAAACACCACTTGAAGCAAGACATCCCCGAGTTCATCCGCAAGCGCCGCATCGTCTTCATGAAAAACGGCATGACGGACTTCATAGGCTTCTTCAACGAGATACGGGGTCAAACTTTCATGCGTTTGCTCGCGATCCCATGGGCAACCGCCTTCTCCGCGAAGCCGTCTCATGATATGAACCAAATCTGCCATACCATAGGCTCTCGCTTCCGGTTTCGGCACAAAAACACTGGTCAAATGGTCGAAATCTTCCGAATGTCGATCCATCTCATAGAGCTTGCACCATTTAATGCACTCAAGTTCAGGAACTCCGGCGGCTTGAATGATGCAAATATTCTGATCGTCTTCATAATCCGCCATCAAAGCCAATTTAAGCTCCGAAGCAATGTGTTGATTGTAAACCTGTATCCATAAGTAATCCGAATCCGGATGAATATTGGCTTCGGATAGTCCCAATGCGTCAGCAATCACGAGCCCGTTTACCGGATCGTATTTCAGCGTCGTTACAATGGCATCGATAAAGCTTGCCCCGTGTACAATATGCACTCCGACACTTGCCGATTCCGCTTTTTCCAAAATAAGCGCAACCGATTTTTCCGCTACAAAGGGGTTGCCCGGAACCGCGTAAACGACATTTGCGTTTTGAGCAGCCTCTAAAACGCGATTTGCCATGGTCTTGTAAGCACCGTCAAAGTCGGAAGCCGACTCGTAGACGTCATCAAAAGAAGTGTATGTCATTCCCGCTTTCGTGAGCATTTCCACAATCGGATGCCGATCCGTCCTCAAAAATACCATTTCTCCCGTCGTCAGTACCCGGTAGGCTTCCATCGTGAGATAATCTGCACCGCCCGGTCCCATGCCGACAATGGTTAGTGTGTACATTTTGTTTCCTCCGTTTATAAAACCCTATTATCGTTTAAAGAATCGATTGTTAATGCGTCGAAGTTTAGCGCCGCCCGGCAGCAAGTCAAAGTCTTCGTCCATAAGCGTTTTCGTTGCGAAGAGCATATAGACGTAAACAACCATCCCAACTAATATGGCAAGCACCGTCGCCAAACGTCCCGGAATTGCCATTGAAAGCACCACGTGGACAACTTTAACCGTCAACCCCATAACGGCTGATGACAGAAGCGGTTTCAAGAAAACCTGTTTGACGTCAAATCGAACCCCTGCATGACGTCGCAATGTCCGAATATTGAGCATGGAGGCAATCCCATAAGCCGTTACCGTCGAAAAAGCCGCCCCGTAAATATTGATTGACGGTGTCCCGACGAGTACATAGGTGAGAATCACCTTAGTAATCGCCCCGACCGATAAGTTCCCGGCCGGTCGATTTTGCATGCTCACACCTTGAAGAATCCCGGTGGTGACTTGATAAAGGCCAAGAAAAACCACACCGAATCCTAATATGGAAAGAATATGCCCCATGGTTTGGGCAAATTCAACTTGTCTCGGGTAAAGCAATTCCATAATCGGTTGCGCCAAAATAACCATGCCGGCCGTGGCCGGTGTACTGATCATAAGCGCCATGCGCACACCATTTTGAATCGTCTGTCTCATTTCTGTCAACTGATTTTTGACGTGAAGCGCCGCAACGGCAGGCACGATGCTAATCTGAACCGCTGCCGTTACAACTTGAGGCAAATTGACAAGCGTCGCGGCGTACCCAATCAACATTCCGTAAAGGTCGTTGGCCTGATCGCCCATTCCGATGTCATGAAGTCGATTCATGACGAGAACAACATCAATGGTATTCATAAGCGGCATGATTGCGGCACCGATTGTAATCGGCACGGCAATGACGAGAATCCTTTTCAGCAAAGTCATCGTCCCTAAAAGCGGCCGATCGGAAGAGGTCATTAAAACATCTCTGGATTTTTTTTGAAATCTCAAAAACATCCAAATAATGATGAGCAGTCCTGACACCGCTCCCGCTGTCGCGCCGAATGTTGCCCCGGCAGATGCCAGCGCCGTACTGCGCGTCAATAGAAATACGGCCAGCCCATAACCGACAACGACTCGTCCAAGCTGTTCGACAATTTGGGAAATCGCAAAAGGCTTCATGTGTTGAAAGCCTTGGAAATACCCTCTGAAAACAGCCATAATAGAAACGAAAATGACTGCGGGTGCCAACGCTTTAAAGGCGTAAAGCGCCCCTTCGTTTTGTATGCCGCTTACAAGATAATCGGCTCCAAAAAACATAAAAAAGGTCCCTAAGAGGCCTATGGAGACCATAAGGATCATACCGGCTTTAAACGTGCGGTTCAGATTTCTGTAATCTTCCAATGCGCGTTGTTCCGATATAATCTTTGCCAGTGCCGTTGGGAGCCCCGCCGTTGCAACGACAATAAAGAAATTGTAAATCGGGTATGCACTTGAATAATACCCCATACCCTCCGGCCCCAAGAGATTGGCCAGCGGAATTTTGAAAAAAGCACCCAGTATCTTTATAAAAATCCCGGACACACCCAAAAGCACAGCGCCGCGGACAAAGGATTCAGAATGAGTTTTCTGCATATACCCCCCATAAGTCTAGATATAAAATAAGGCCAGCCCGAGGCTGACCTTATGTTTGATGTCATTATTGTCCCGTCGTCGTTTCCGCTTCAGTCGTATCTGATGTGTCTGACGTATTCGAATCATCATCCGCCGGCGTTACTTTTTCAATGTATGTTGCGATGGTCGCCGCAGCTTCGAGTTCATCCAACTTTTTCGTATAATAATCGTTAAACAAATTGGTTTTGATT
>JASUTA010000133.1 GCA_030445805.1 Clostridiales bacterium | reverse complement strand
CTTTACGTCGCACTAGATTTTTAAGCCCCATGACCGCCAAATCTATGCTATTCATCCAAATCCTCCAGTTCTTTTTGCATGCGTTTCTTACGTCTGTTTCTGAAGATAAAGAATCCGGCCACTAAAACCAGAAGCAATACGCCGCCGATCACATACCCGCTAACACCGCCGGATTGCCCGGGATCTTCCACCGGGAACGGTTCGTCAATCACCCCGCCGCCGTTGTCATCATACACCGGCATCTCCATAACCGTATAGCTGAACGGTTTTTCAATCGTCGAAACATTGCCGAGTGCATCTTCAAAGGTATATACCAAAGTGCCCTCATAACTTCCCGGGTCGTATGCATAAACTTGTGCCGAAAAATAATCACTGCTGCCCGACTCAAAGTTTCCGACAAAATAACTGCCTTCATTGGTTTCAACGCCGTTAATTTTAACCATCATATTGTACATGGTCGATTTTCCCATGTTGTAGAATTCCTGTTCGATATAAAACGGGTTTCCCGAATAAATTTCATATGGGATGCTGACTTCACCCGTTTCAAGTCTGACCGGTTGGGCAACCGCTACACTCAAATCTTCCGATTCTTCATACGGGTTGTCGTTTTGGTCGTAAGCGTTTCCGTTGCTGTCTTCGTACTCCATTTTTGCCGTCAGAGCGTAAATTTTAACGGAAGCATCCACTTTTGTTTTCAGTTTTAAAGAATAGGTGTAGACCTGTCCCGGCCCAATACTCGGGATAAAGAAGGAACTGGATGCATCCACCGGCGTAAAGACACTGTCTTCACTGCTCAGAGTCACTTTAATGTTTTTTGTTCCCTCAACGGTGCTCGTATTCTTGATGTCCAGTGTCAGCGTAAATTCGTTGCCCGCATAAGCGTATTCGCCGCCGTAATCATAATTTGCAATAATCAGCTTCGGTTTGCTGCCCTCAGTGGATTCACTGTTGACGTATATCCCGACATAAGCCTGAACTGATTTTGCTTCATCCTCGGTTGCACCCAAAGGGGTATAAGTCACTGTCAAATAATTATGATAGGTCTCGGACGCGGTATCGCTTTTAGCCATCAAAGTGACATCGATTGTTTGACTTTCTCCCGGTTCCAAATTTTTAATCAAAACCTTTGCGTTGGATTTTGAAATAAACGCCGGATCATATGCCAAAGTTGCATCGGCACTGCCGATGGTTGTCTCTCCATTATTGGTTACCGTATACGACACCGTAAAATCTTGGTTCGGGCGCACTGTATCCGGATAAATCGGATCGGAAATAGAGAGGCTCCCGTCGACTGCCTCGGCACCTGCCAGTTCCAAATAAACCGTCGTTTGTTTTTCGTAAGTCCCACCGTATTCATCGATGTATTCAAGGTGAACATTAATCGGGAAAGTTCCCGTTACAGCATCCGGGCCCGCGATGACGTTGAAGTACAGCAGTTCCGTATCGCCGCCTTCTATACTCTGTATTTGTTTGGTATCTACATCCCGATACAAAACAACGCCTTCATTGGAGAAACCGTCTACGGAAACTTGTACTTCTTTCGCGGCAATGGAGCCCGTATTCTTTATGTTGAGCAGAAGCGAATCCGGTTTTCCTGTTTCAAGTGCAGATTGCCCCGTGCTGTAATCGACGACACCCAAAATGGGCTCAACATAGTTGTTGATGACTTTTACATAGACTTTTTGAGTTGAAACATAGTAGGTTTCATAGTAATCATAAAATTCAATCTGGACTTCAAACTCATAAGTCTTGGCCTCAGCCGTCGGGCTGGCATAAACCGTGAAATCCACAGTGTCCGATTCACCCGGATTCAGCAGGCGGACGGTCTGAATCAAACTGCCGACATCGGTTCTGAAGGGGTGATTCCCCGTCAATGTCACCTTAATGTCCTTTGCCACCGTGTAGCTGATGTTTTGTAACTGAATGCTATATTCCCCCTGGCTCCCTGCGATGACCGTTTGAACGTCTTCACTTCCGACGATGCCGATCACCGGTTTAGGTGCCGCGAAGTTAACGGGTGCTCCCGCATAAACCGCCATTACGAGTAAAACAGCGATTAAACTCAATATGCCAATACGTTTCATTGTATTCCCCCTTCTTGAATGTTGTCTGATGCTTTCTCGGTCTCATCTGATGCTTTCTCGGTCTCAAACGGAAGAATGCGTTTTTCGTAGACATCGTTGTCTTCAATTACTTCAATGCTTTGAATCAGCCCATCTCGAATATGGATGACTTTGTCCGCATAAACCGCAATTTCCGGATCGTGTGTCACGATAACAATGGTCTGTTCTTTTTCTCTCGACATTTTCCACATGATATTCATGACTTCCGTTGACGTTTTTGTGTCAAGATTTCCGGTCGGTTCATCTGCAAAAATGATCTCAGGAGCGCCTACAAACGCCCTTGCAATCCCGACCCGCTGTTGCTGCCCGCCGCTCATTTGAGTCGGCTTGTGCTTGCTTCGGTCACCTAATCCAACCATTTTCAAATATTTTTGGGCCAAGCGCTCTCGACGTATTTTGGGTACGCCTCTAAATATAAGCGGCAACGCCACATTTTCTTGGGCCGTTAACGCAGCCAGAAGATTATATGACTGAAAGATAAAGCCGATGTGCCGCTGTCGAAAATTGGCCAAATGGCGCTCACTCATTTTTTCTATGGCTTCGCCCTTGATGAGAATCTGACCGCGGGTCGGTTTTTCGAGCCCTGCCATCATGTTGAGCAATGTGGATTTTCCCGAACCGGAAGTCCCCAAAATGCAACAGATCTCACCTCTGAAAATCTTTAGGTCGACGCTGTTTAAAGCAACGACCTTTTCAGTGCCGATGCGATAAACTTTTTTTAAATCTTTCACCTCAATGATGACTTCTCTGTTCTCCGTCAAACACGCCTCCCTCCTTATGTTCCCATATATCGCCGTTAAAATAATATCAAATTTTATATTGGGCGCGCATTAGAATTGCATTAGAATTTGCAATATGTTACCAAAATTTAAAATAAGCGTTAACGCAAGAGCCAAAATACCACATATGGAACCAATCATATAAAATCGCTCCTTTATACGCGCTTTCCGGTATTGTTCCAGCTCATATTCCCAAGCGTACTTTCGCTCCGCTTCCGGAGCCGACTCATAAGCGCCGTCATAGGCTGTGTCATCATCCACTCTTCGAAGAAATGCCGCCTCTGCACGCTCCGGACTTTGTGTCACATTTCGTGCACTCCTTAAGATTTCTTCTTTCCTCTTTTCGAATTCAGGATCTATTTTCTGCTTTTTCATGACACCCCCTAAAGCGTTATAAAACGTGCGCCCAACTGCTCAAAAGCATTTGCCGCATCGCGATGGCATGTGGTGACAATCACTTGTCGGCTTTCAGACCAATCTCGAATGCATCGACAAGTTGCCGCAAATCGATTTTCATCCCAATTGACAAATGCTTCGTCAAAAATAACCGGTAAATTGCCTTCGGGATCAAGCAAGTCTATCATGGCCAGACGAAAGGCCAGAAACAGCTGGTTAAGCGTCCCTTTGCTGAAAGCCAAAGAAATCGGCAAAATACGATCCCCCGTCTCTATTTGCAGAGCCGAATCCTCCTGCAAGTAGACATTCCGATATTTTTCTTCGGTCATAAAACGGAGGTATCGGCTGACATTTTTTAAAAACTCAGGCTGATTTTTTTGGCGATAGCGCGCATCGGCGTATTTTAAAATGGATACAACCGCCATGTAAAGGCTTCTCTGCTCGTTTAAAAAATGCATGCGTTCCGTTGCCATTTGAATATCACTGTCGATTTCATCTATGGCCCGACTCGGGTAACCGCTTTCGATTTGATGCTTTCGGTTATTCTGTTCAATCAGAAGATTTCGATCTTCTTCATTCAAGTCTTTCAAAACAGTTTTCTCCGCTTGAAGTTCCTCTTCGGAGAGCGCGTAAGGCGCATCCCAATTTGCAACAGTCTCAGCCGCTTCCGGGGTTGCCTCAAGCATTTCTTTGAGTGTTTTGATATTTGCAGAGAGGCGCATTGCCTCCCGAATTTTCTCAATGCCCGCCTCAAAATCACCGACTCCGGCTTCTCGAATCATTTGATTTTTAGATTCAATGGACTGCCTCATTTCTTGAAGAGTCTGCTCTCGTTCGGACAATCTACCCGAAACTTCGGAATAACGCGCCCGTACACCGGATAAATCACGCTCCGACCGCTCAATGACCATCGCCTCATCCACGTTGCGTTTAAGGCGTTCAAAAAAATCCGGGCCCTCTTGAATCCCCAGCGGCAAACACCGCGCCAGTAGGTCTTCTTTCGCGGTTTTCAATCGCCGGTCACTCTCTTCAAGTGCACGCTCGGCCGATTCCCACTGATCTGAATCGCGAAAAATCGCCTCTACCCTCGGAAAAAATTCAAACGTCTCATCCTGCCAAACATAATCCGGAAGCAAATGACGCACGGTTTCGTTCGACCGCATTTCTTTCATCGCGCACACACAATTTCTGCGAATCCACCATCCGCCGACCCCAACGGCAATCCCACCTGCCGCCAAAATACCGCCGCTGACCGAAACAATTCCGCCGAAAAGTGCAAACGCCGCGCCGGCCACCGCCATCGATGCTCCAAATAAAAAATATAAAAGCGGGACACCATTTTTCTCTCGGTTTTTTTTCTGATACGCACGAACGAGGGCTTTTATTTCTGCTGGGTTAAACGCCAAGCGCTCCGCTTGCGTTATTAAACGTCCAAAAACTGCTTTGCATCGATTCTCATAGTCCGCTCTCAAACGCACCGCTGTACTTGATAATTCACGATGCCGTTCTTCTTCGGATCGAATCTTCTCAATCGGTGTCTGCAAAGCAATCCATTCTGCACGCGCGTCGGCTATTTTCTGTTGAGTCTCCGTATATACCGGTATTTTTTCAAAGAGCTCCCGTTTTTCTTCCGACAATTTTTCAACCGTTTCCGCAAGCCCTTCCAATCGCTTTTTCTCGTCTTCATACGTCTCCAGAAAAGACGTGCTGACTTTGGGCGCCCTGTCAAGCATCGACGTCATCGTTTCAATCTGCTTGATTTTTGCATCTGCCGGAAGCCATTTTTCCAAAGCGTCAATCTTCAGTTTTGACAGCCGAATGCGCTCCGCAAGTTCTCGTCCCGCATCCTCGCGCCTCCGTTGTTCCTCCTTCAGCCGCTCCACGAAGATAAATGCCTCCTCCGCTTCACGCCTTTCGGATTTGAGCTTCTGAATTTCATGACCTAAAAGCGTCATTTCCGGCTTGCCTCGATTGTCCTGCCGCCATATGGCATTTGTCTCTTGTACGAGTCCGTCTATGACCTGCCGAACCGGTTGCAAGTAATCCGATCCGAAGCGCGCGGTCAATCGCTGCTGGATATCGCTCCATGATTCTTCTTCTAACTGATTGAGCGTTTCCGCATCAATATGGAAGACCGATGCATAAAGCGATTCGCCCACGTTGCTTACCCAAGGCAGTGCATCGTTCCTTCCTGTGGAAGATTCATGTGTGCGCTCCTTTGATAAAATCATTTTGGGGGCACTCATAAGACGGCGCTCCAGTGAAAAAAGTTCCCCGGATTGCTCTATTTTTGAAAATAAATCGATTTTGTCCATATCCCAGTGGACGTAGGGATGTTTTTCTCTGCTCGCGGGAGTGAATCCATAAATAACGGTCTTAAGTGCATTAAAGACCGTACTCTTCCCGGCTTCATTTTCTCCGAATAAAACCGTCAACCGATCGTCAAATGGGATCGTTTCATCAATGAATTTGCCGTAGGGACGCAATTCCAAGTTTTTAATAATCATCTTCTCGCCTCACCATCCGATCAATCAGCAGAGCCTGCACGCTCTCTTTGTGCGCTTTGACCCACTGAATCCGCTCCGATTTTGTCGCCTGTGAATTCGGAATCGGAAGATTCGCAAGCATCGCCTCTAACTCCGGATGTTGTTCCAAGTGTTCTATCGCCTGAAGCGCTTCTGCCAAAACCGTTTGCTCTTCTCTTAAAAAAGTCTCGTCAATAACGCGATGAACGTCTGTAGTGATGAGTTCCACCTGCAAAAATCCGAGCTGATTTTTCACCAGTGTTTCTAAATACGCTTGATTTTCGCTGTCTGAAAGTTCATTGTACAAAGGGGTTCGACCTTCCAATCGAATCCTTATCAGACTCTTTGAAGCGGATATGCCGCTTTCCTGCAATCTATTTTGAATCGTCTGCAAAAGCCATTCAGACAATTGATCAAAAAATTGAACTTCGGAGGGTAAAATCAGCGTTTCAGACAGCCATTGTACTTCCGAAAAATTTTTTTCTTCAATCGCCAAATGCCCTTCGGAAAGGCGCACAACATAACCGCCTTTTCCGCCTGTCTCTGTCGGGTCCAGTCCCTGCAAATCTCCCGAATAAGCCACACGCTCACTCAACCGCTGCCTTTTGTGAATGTGTCCCAGGGCAAAATAATCATATCCCAATCCTTCAATATCACGAAGTCCCGCAGGCATGTATTTTCCCTTTCCTTCAGGTTGTTCCGCAGATTGCACACTGGCATGCGCGATCCCAATCCAAATCGATCGGTCTGATTTCACCGGAAATGTTCGAATCAGATTTCGCTTTTCATAGGCGTTGTTGTGCCCACATCCGACCACGCAATACGGCGTGCCGTCGCGTGCCGTTAAGGTCACTTTCCGAATCGCTTCCGTTTCAAACAAATAAAATGACTCAGATGCCACAACCGGTTTCAAAAATGTCGCCGTCTCCGCCGGGTCATGATTCCCGGAGGCATAAAAAACGTTGACACCCGCATCCGTCAACCGTTCAAATGCACGTAAAATTCGGTCCTGCACCGCAAAGGGCAGTATGGAATGATCCAGCAAATCACCGGCGATTAAAACCGCATCCAACTGCTCTGCTACGGCAAACGTCACCGCTCGATCAAGCGC
>JASUTA010000132.1 GCA_030445805.1 Clostridiales bacterium | reverse complement strand
AATAAAAATTATTTTTCAATAATAATATCATAGTAAGATTGATCTGACCAACCGTTCCATGCAACCGTGTAGTTTTTAACATACGGTTGAACGACGAAAAGGTGTTCCAATTCAAAGAGCGGAATCCACGCTGCATCTTCTTGAACAATTTCTTGTTCGATTTCTTGATAAAGTGCGACTCTCTCAGCTGAATCAGTGATCACTCTCGCTTGTTCAATCTTAGCTTGAACATCTGCATTGGCATAGTTGAAAGAACGTCCTGCAGAGTTTTTAGCAGCGAAGAAGGTGTAGATAAAGTTGTCCGGATCATTGAAGTCTGCCGACCAGTTGCTGTAGTAAGAAGGCAGTTCACCCGTTTTACGAATACCGAAGAAAGAAGATTCGTCCAATTGTGTAATCGTAACATTGACGCCTATTTTCGCGAGATCAGATTGTACGATTTCGTTGATCTTCAATGTGTTCGGGCTGTCACTTACTTGCGAGATTTCAAGATCGAATCCATCCGGATAACCGGCTTCTGCAAGCAAAGCTTTGGCCGCTTCAGGGTCATAAGTAATTTCCGGAAGATCTGCGTTGTAACCATAGAGTCCCGGAGGCATAATGCCGTTTACGAGTACCCCTTTTCCATAGTACATTTGATCCAAAATATTCTTTCTGTCAATTGCCATTTGGAGTGCTTTTCTGACATTGACATCATCAAGAGGAGGAATGGATTCGTTGAGGCAATAGTAATAAACCCCTACGCGCGGTCCTGAAACAATTTGGTCTTTCCATTTGTCACTTGACTCAAAGTAAGGGATTTGGCTTCTCGCCAAGTCACAGTCAAAGACATCGATCTCACCGTTTTCAAAGAGCATTCTTGCCGTCTCTGCATCCGGTACAATTTTGTAAACCAGTTCGTCATATTGTGCTCTGCCGCCCCAGTAATCATCAAATGCTTCAAGTGTAATTTGATCGTTGACAACCCAATCAACCATTTTGAAAGGGCCGCTGCCGATTGTCAATGCAGGATCGATCCCGAATTGATCTCCTGCCGCTTCAACAGCCGCTTCAGAATAAACCGAACCTGCCGGTGTTGCAAGACCTGCTACAAATGGGGCAAACGGTTCGCTCAATGTAATCTCAACCGTATAGTCATCTACAACTTTAATACCACTTGTAACATCTGATTCGCCGTTCATTCTTGCTTCGGCGCCCTCAATCATATCGAAAAAGTCCGTATTGAGGCCTTCTGTCTCAGGATTGAGCATACGGTCAAACGTGTAATAAACGTCTTGTGCTTTTACTTCATCTCCGTTTTGGAAAAGCGCACCTTGTCTGAGGTGGAACGTATAAACCAATCCGTCATCACTAACATCCCAAGATTCTGCGAGTCCCGGTACGAGTTCACTTTGTCCCGGTGCCACCGTTTTCGACTCAACCAAACGGTCGAAAATGTTCAGGGCCAATCCGTAGTATTCCGTTGTTTTAGCAACATCGGCTGTTCCCGGATCACCATCATACGGTACTGTAAATGTTAATTTTTCTGCTGAAGATGCTTGATCTTGCGACGCATCCGTACTTCCGGTATCGGTTTGTCCGCCACATGCGGTTACCGACACCAGCATCATTAGAATCAATCCTAATGCAAGCAATTTCTTTTTCATCGAGTTCCCCCCTTAAATGGATTGTTTTTCGTCTATCTTTCGATAGCCCACTTCTTCCTATCATAAAAATGGCTTTCCATTTTTATAGCATTCTTTTTGTAGCATTCGTGAGAGCGTTCTTTGTATCGATTTCTTATGGTCGTCATACTAGCGGGAAATGACACGCACAAGCGCTCACTGTATCGCCTACGAGTTTCGGCTCTTCGGCCGCACATTTTTCCACCGCTTGCGGGCAACGCGTCCTGAAACGGCATCCGGAAGGCGGATTAATGGCACTCGGAATATCCCCCTCCACAATCATTTTAGTACGGTTTTTTTGAGAAGGGTCTGGAATCGGTACAGCATCGAGCAAAAATCGCGTATAAGGATGTTTAGGAGATGCATAGAGCGTTTTAGGATCTCCGTATTCCACGATTTTTCCAAGATACATGACATACACGACATCACTGATATATCTGACGACACTCAAGTCATGAGAAATAAACAGATAGGTCAAATCATATGCCCTTTGAAGGGATTTCAGCAAATTGAGAATTTGAGCCTGAATGGAAACATCCAGTGCAGAGACCGCTTCGTCACAAACAATAAGTTTCGGATTCAGTGCAAGCGCTCTGGCAATACCGATACGCTGACGCTGTCCGCCGCTGAATTGGTGTGGATAACGGTTGGCATATTCCGTCTTCAATCCCGAAATTGACATCAGTTCCGCAACTTTTGCATAGCGTTCTTTTGAATCTTTCATACCATGGGTCAATAAAGGTTCGCCAATCAAATCTTTAACCTTCATTCTAGGATTCAGCGAAGCATACGGATCCTGAAAAATAATGGACGCATCTTTTCTAAAAGCCTTTTCATCTCGCCCTTTGAGGTGGTAGATATCCTTGCCCTCAAAGAGTGCTTCGCCTTCCGTCGGTTCAATCAAATGAATCAACAAACGCCCGAGTGTGCTCTTTCCACAGCCGGATTCCCCGACCAAAGCAATCGTTTTCCCTTTTGGAATATTGATATCAATTCCATCTACCGCTTTTACTACATCTGATTTTTTCTTAGCAAATAAATTTTTAGCGGAGACATCATAGTATTTTTTTAATCCTTTTCCGGATAAAAGTGTTTCAGCCATGTCTCCTCCTATTCATACAACCAGCAATGGACTTCATGCCCTGTTTCAATCATCACTTTAGGTGGTTCTTTTTCGCGGCATTTTTCCATAGCCTTCGGACATCTTGAAGCAAATCGACACCCTTCAGGGATATTGATGAGATTCGGCACCATGCCTTCAATACTGTAAAGCATATCCACGTCATCGTCCACACGAGGCAATGACTTTAAAAGACCTGCCGTATAAGGGTGCGACGGATTTTCGAAAAGCATTTCGACAGTTGCTTTTTCAACAATCTGGCCCGCATACATCACGCAGACATCATCACATAATTCCGCTACGACGCCAAGATCGTGGGTAATAAACAAAATCGCCGTATTGAGCTGTTCCTGAACATCTTTTAAAAGTTTGAGGATCTGTGCTTGAATGGTCACATCCAAAGCTGTCGTCGGTTCATCGGCAATAATGACTTTCGGCTTACATACCATCGCCATTGCAATCATAACGCGCTGACGCAATCCGCCTGACAACTGATGCGGATAACTACTCATCCGCCGCTCGGGATCCGGCACCCGGACCATTTCCAAATACTTGAGCGCGAGTGCCCTCGCATCTGCTTTCGACATTTTTTGATGGATGCGAAGCGGTTCCATCAGTTGTTTTCCGATTGTGTAAACCGGATTGAGCGATGTCATCGGTTCTTGAAAGATCATAGAAATCTCGTTCCCGCGTATCTTTGCAAGCGTGCGTTCACTCAATTTTGTCAAATCCTGATCTTCAAACCAGATTTCACTTTCCGGCATAATTTTTCCCGCCGGCTGCGGAACCAATCCCAAAATAGACATGGCCGTCATGCTCTTTCCACTACCCGATTCACCGACCAAAGCCGTAATTTTTCCGGCTTCTATATTAAACGAAATCCCGTCTACAGCAGGGTTCAAACCTTTTCTCGTCTTAAAATAAGTTTTTAAATTTTTGATCTCTAAAATCGCATCCGACATAGCCGCCTCCTACTCATGCTTGGTGTAAGGATCGAGCGCATCCCTCAATCCGTCACCGATAAAGTTAAAGGCAATGACTACAAGAAAAATCGCTACCCCCGGAGTAATCGCCACCCATGGAGAAGAAAAGAGATATTCTTTTCCGCGGGAAATCATAAGACCCCAGCTCGGCATAGGCGGTTGGGCACCGACTCCCAAGAAGGACAATCCGGCTTCCGACATAATCGCTTCCGGCACACTTAATGTAAACAGGACAATCAGTGAAGGAATACAGTTTGGAAAAATATGTCGCCACAAAATATCCCATTTTCTTACCCCGATTGACTTTGCCGCCTCAACAAATTCTTTTTCCTTTAGTGCCAGCGTCTGTGCTCTGACAATTCTGGATGTTCCCCCCCAGTTTACGATGCTTAGCGCTATAAAAATATTGAAAAGGGATGCCCCCAGTGTATACATGACAACCATTGCCAAGAGCAATGACGGGAAAGACATGCAAATATCCGCTAATCGCATAATCAAATAATCTGTTTTTCCTCCGAAATAGCCCGAAACCATCCCGAGGAGCGTTCCTATAGCAAGTGTAATCAACGTAGGCACAAGACCGATAACCAATGAAATTCTCGCCCCATAAATAATCCGGCTCAACACATCACGTCCAAGGAAATCCGTACCGAGCAAATAAGTCGACTGATCAGCGGAATCCGCAGAATCTCCCGACATAAAGGAAGGCGGTAAAAGCATCTTTGACATATCCACTTCATAAGGATCATGCGGTGCAAAAATAGGTGCGAAAACTGCTATAATAATGAATAGCGCCACCATAATGGCTCCCAGAAATGCCTTTTTATCTTGATAAACCTGCCGGAACATCTCTTTCCAAAATGAATTTTCAATCATTGTTTCATCTTCCGGAGCCGAATTCTGTGGCGGTATATTTGAAGTCTCTTCACCCTTTTCTCCGTTTGCTCCAAGCGTTTCTTTTTCCACATCCTGCACATATTTTACAGAGCGCATTGTAAACGGATTTTTGCCGATGTGTCTCAATTCGTTCGCCCATTTAGTCGTCGCTGCCACGTTGCCTCCTAATTGTATTTGATTCTCGGATCTAAAAATCCATAAAGTACATCTGCTACCAAATTGCCGAGTATAATTAAAACCGTCGTGAACATGACACTGCCCTGAAGAAGGGGCATATCACGATTTTGTATAGCGCTTACTGCAATTCGTCCAACCCCGGGAATCCCGAAAATCGTCTCTGTAATGACCGCCCCCGAAAGAAGAGACGCCACTTGAATGGTCATAACCGTGATAACCGGAAGAAAAGCGTTTTTAAGCGCGTGTCTCAGAATAACCTGATACCTCAAAAGTCCTTTTTCCCTTGCCGTTCGTATGTAATCCGAACTCATGACTTCCAACAAACTGGAGCGCGTCAGACGCGCAATCGTCGCAGCGGAACTCCAGCCGAGGACAACTGCCGGCATAATAATATACTTGATATTCAGCCCGTCAAATCCCGATATCGGGAGCCATTGCAACTTAAGTCCGAAAATGTACTGACCAAGCAACCCTGACCAGAACACAGGCATTGAAACCCCGATCAAAGCAAATGTCATTACCGCATAATCAATCGACGTATTCTTTTTCACTGCTGAGAGTATACCCGCCGGGATACCGATAATCCAAGAAACCAAAGCACCAGATACCGCCAAAATCAAAGTGTTCGGAAAAGCTTTCCAAATCAGCGAAGAAACTTCTCGCTTAAGCTTATAAGAATATCCGAAATCACCCTGCAGTGCCGATAAGATATATTTCCCAAATCGTATCAACAATGGATCATCAAGATTCATCCTTGCTCTTACCCGCTCAATGGTATCCGGATTAATGTGTTCACCCATCATAAGTGCAACAGGATCCCCCGGGACAATATTGAGCATAACATAAAGTAGTAAACTGACTCCGATAATAATCGGAATGGTGCCGATAAGGCGTTTGATGACGTATCTCATGAATCGCTCCCCTTTTTTATGAAATAAAGAAAGGCTTAGGCAACCGCCATAAGCCACACATTAATATTCAGGTTGAATAGGCTATGATGTGATCTTTTAAATAAGGTTGACAGGTCTGACCAGATACCTCAAAGGTATCCTCCAACTCCTAAAACATCTACACCGCTTTTATCAAAAGGTTAGAAGAAAGACATCCGATAAAAGGCGCCCTTCTTTACGAACATTCCTCTTATACCGAACTAAATTACAAATGTTCACTATAAAATTTGTGTTCCAGTGTAATTTAAATCTATTTTCTGACTTTCGGGGCACTTTGTCAATACATTTTCTTAATAAATAATGTTCTTTTTTAAGTTATTGTAATATTTAGGTGATCATCTGGTTATTTTCGGATATTTCTCCCCCTTTTATCTTCTTTAAATTCCAATAAAAAGAAAAAACGGATTCAAAAAAATAAAAATACATCTATAAAAACAATAATTACTTTTATAGATGTAATTTAGAATGGAAATAAAAAAAATCATGTGAATAAACACATGATTGCTTTCAAGTGGTGCGGGCGAAGAGACTCGAACTCCCACGTCGTTAGACACTAGATCCTAAGTCTAGCGCGTCTGCCAATTCCGCCACGCCCGCAAAACATTGGTGGGAGTAACAGGGCTCGAACCTATGACCCTCTGCTTGTAAGGCAGATGCTCTCCCAGCTGAGCTATACTCCCACAATGGTGCGCCCTGAGGGATTCGAACCCCCAACCTTCTGATTCGTAGTCAGACACTCTATCCAATTGAGCTAAGAGCGCATATATTAAATTTGGAGGCGGCGACCAGACTCGAACTGGTGAATAGAGGTTTTGCAGACCTGTGCCTTACCACTTGGCTACGCCGCCAAAAAAATGGTGATCCATCCGCGACTCGAACGCGGGACACCCTGATTAAAAGTCAGGTGCTCTACCGACTGAGCTAATGGATCATATTGACTTTGCGCGGCGGCAAAGCATAAAATGGAGCGGGTGAAGAGAATCGAACTCTCACAACCAGCTTGGAAGGCTGGGGCTCTACCATTGAGCTACACCCGCAGAAATGGAGCGGAAGACGAGATTCGAACTCGCGACCCTCGCCTTGGCAAGGAGATGCTCTACCCCTGAGCCACTTCCGCATGGTGGGAGTAACAGGGCTCGAACCTATGACCCTCTGCTTGTAAGGCAGATGCTCTCCCAGCT
>JASUTA010000009.1 GCA_030445805.1 Clostridiales bacterium | reverse complement strand
TTCTTCGGAAGAATCCGCCGCTTCTTCGGAAGAATCCGCCGCCCCTGATGCCTCAGAAACGTCTTTTATTTTCCAAAGTCCTTTTCGTCGAACGATGATTATAAAGAGCGTTCCGAGGATAATGGCTATTAAGCTGAAGACTTGAGCCATTCGGAACGGCCCGATCATCAAGCTGTCCGTTCGAAGTCCCTCAACAAAGAAACGTCCTACAGAATAGAGAATGAGGTATTTGACAAAATGTTCTCCATAGAATTTTCTTCTTTTAAAGATGGCGATGAGTACGACAAATACAAGCAAGTCCCACAGAGATTCGTATAAAAATGTGGGGTGCACTTTTACGCCGTTGACCATAATGCCCCAAGGCAAGTTTGTCGGTCCGCCGTGTGCTTCTTGATTGATGAAGTTCCCCCATCTTCCGATGGCTTGCCCCAAAATCAATGGCATGGATACCATATCCGCCAAGTCCGGAAAGTTGAGTTTTTTCACTTTGCAGACAATCCATCCGCCTAGAAGGCCGCCGATGATGCCGCCGTGAATTGCCAAGCCGCCTTGCCGAACGGCAAAGATCATTGAAGGATTTTGGCTGTAATAAGACCATTCAAAAACAACATAATAAAGACGAGAAAAAACAACTGCTGTCGGCAACATGACTAAGACGAGATCGAGGATATCGTCCTCCTTGTAGCCGTACCTTGTAGCAACCTTCATTAAAATGATGGTTCCGACGAGCATTGCCGACGCCATGATAATGCCATACCATGCAATGCCGAATCCGAAAATTTCAAATGCATAACGATTCATGCTGTCCTCCGCTTTTTATTTCTTATTGACCAATGCCGACAGACTGTGGTTATCCGCATCATAGAAATCCCGCACGGCTGTGTGAAGCATTTCATAGGTCAGTGTATTGTACGCGGCAACTTGCTCAAAGAGATCCGTTCCACGCATCATGCTGTATGTGTAATTGTTTGCAATGGATTGCAAGGCATTAAATGAGGTAATCATCCTTCCGAGAAGTTTTTTCTTCATTCTGAGGAAAGCGGTTTTATCAAAACCGTCTTTTAAGTGTCGGCGCAGCGTTTCTATCGTTTCCGCATAAAGCTGTTCAACATCTTCGGTCTCGTTGCCTACCAGAACATAAGCATACCCTTTCTGTGCTTGAAGCTCGAAATCAAATCCGTCATTAATTAATCCTTTTGAATAACAGCGGTCAAAGTGGTCGGAGCTCCTGCCGAACATCATGTCGTTGGCCACACGAAGGGCGACCATGCGCAGTTCTCTGTCCGGCAAATGGTCCATTGGCTTTGATTTAAATCCGATCAGCATTTGATCTTTTCCGATCGGCCGCTCTATCATTAAACGCTTTTGTGCCACCGCGTAAGGTTCTTCCGGCAATAAAATTTTCGGTGAAAATCGATTGCTTTTAAATGCATCCGTTTGGTAGCTGTCTATCTGCTCCAAAATCTTTTCACTGTCCACATCTCCGTAGACAAAAAGAGCCATATTGTCGGGATTATAGAAGTATCGGTAACAATCCAGCACCGCTTCCCTGGTAATGCTTTGAACCGACTCCACGCTCCCGGCGATGTCCTCTCGGATCGGGTGCTTGTGATACAGGCTCTTCATCAGTCCCGAGCTGAGCAGCCATTCCGGTTCATCGTAATACATTCTGATTTCCTGCTCAATGACCTTTTTTTCTTTCTCGACACTGGAATCGGAAATCGCCGTGTTTTGCACCATGTCCATCAGGTATTTGAGACCGTCGTCAAAGGCGTCTACCGTATCAAAATGATAGACCGTCGTCCCATAGCTCGTATACGCATTGACATTTGCCCCGATTTTTTCAAATCGTTCAAAGTTGCTCTCGTCCTCTTCTTCAAAGACCTGATGTTCTAAGAAATGAGCGATTCCGAGCGGCATCTTTATGTCATCACGGCCTTCAATGCGAAAATGATTGTCCAGCCCGCCGTATCGCGTTGCGAAGAACGCATACTTCTTTGCAAAACTCTTTTTAGGTAAAATGTAAACGTCCAGTCCCGAGTTCAATTTTTTATAATAAACGGTTTCCCTGATATAATCGCTGTAAAACGTGCGATCAAATTGCATGCGTTTCCTCCTTTACCAGTTGTACGATCGTATCCAGCTCAAAATGTTGCATGGCGGCCACTACGGCATCCAGATCAAGCGATTCAATCTCTTTTCGATAAGCGGCTTGATCAAGCGCTCCTTGCGTCAAGAACTGGCTGTACAGATAATTGATATAGGAATTCGGATAATCCGAAATCGAATCCAAATTTGAAATGTACGTACGTTTTGCAATGTCCAGCTCATCGGCGGTAATGTTGCCTTGTTTCATGGATTCGATCTCCTGAATAATCAGCGCTTCTGCCTGATCCATTTTTTCAAAGTCAACACCGGCATACACCAGCATAACCGATTTGAATTTTTCGGCTCTCGCATAGACCGAATAGCTCAGTCCTTCGCGTTCTCGAACCACTTTAAACAATCTGGAACTGCCGCCGTAGCCCAAGACAACCGTCGCAAGAAGTGCCGCCGGATACTGCGGGCTCTCATAAGGAACATTCATCCGGTACCCCAGTGCCAAACGCCCCTGCTTCATGTCGTGTGATTCGCTGTATCGAGTGACTTCGGAAGGATGGCTGATCACTTCTTCTCTTGCTATGGTCAGTCTGTCACCGGACTGAATTTCAAACATGTCTTTAAACAAATCCGTCATGGCATCGGCGTCAAAATTTCCGATGACCATCACGTCAATCGGAGAAGTCGTGATCCATTCCAGGTAGTGCGTATAGAGCTGTTTGGCATCAATGGCTTCAAGGCCTTCCAAAGTGCCGAGCTCATGAATATGATAAGGTTCATCGGCGCACATGGTTTCAATACACCTGCCCATGGCCCAAGAGGCTTTGTCGTCAATTCGCATCCGGATTTCCGCCATAAGGCCTCGCTTTTCCTGTTCAACAATACTCGGATCAAAGCCATCCTCGATGACACGCGGATGATTGATCACATCATTCAAAAGAGAGACGGCTTCCTTTAAAAGCCCTTGTGCATGCACAAAATCTTCTCCCGGCATTTGCAATTTCACTTGTGTCATCTGACGCTCGCCGTATTTGTGAACATCACTGACGAGAACAGACCCGTAGAGGTCATCCAATAGTTGATTTAACTCGCGCGGCGATTTCAGCTTATGCGTTGCTTTGTCCAGCACACGCGAAAGCAATGCGTTCAGACTCGCTTCATCTTCCGTCAGCGGCCTTCCGATATAAACGCCCATCAGAACCGTTTTGAATTTTTCAGACGGAATGATATTCAGCCGAACACCCGGCGCAAGCATGGTTACTTTATTCATAAATTCACATCCTAGCTTTATCTTTTGTGTCGCCCTACCATTATAACTTATTTACTTTGCCTTTTAAATGCTTTATAATTTAATGATGTGATTATCTCAAAAAGTTTTTTCTTTCGTCATAAAATGTTTACATGAATGCTTTTTCACTTACAAACAGTGACATCGCACATACTAATATAAAGGAAGGTTTATCATGAAGTTAGGAATCGTCGGACTGCCAAACGTCGGAAAAAGCACCCTGTTTAACGCCATAACAAAGGCGGGAGCCGAGAGCGCCAATTACCCATTCTGCACCATTGAACCGAATATCGGAGTCGTCTCCGTTCCGGATACCCGTTTGGATGTTCTCCGCGACATGTATGACTCAAAAAAAATCGTCCGTACCGCCATTGAATTTTACGATATTGCAGGACTCGTTCGCGGCGCTTCTAAAGGCGAAGGACTCGGCAATCAATTCTTAAGCCATATTCGGGAAGTTGCCGCTATCATCCATGTGGTGCGTTGCTTTGAAGATGAAAACGTCGTCCACGTCGAAGGCAAAATCGGACCGCTCGACGATATTGAAACCATCAATCTGGAGCTCATCTTTTCGGACGGAGAAATGATTGACCGCCGCATTGCAAAGACTGCCAAACAAGTCAAAGGTGATAAATCCGCCATCCAGGAACTTGAACTGCTTGAACGCATCAAAGCCGTTCTCGACGAAGGAAAATCAGCGAGAACCATGTCGCTTAACGAAGAAGAATACGCTTTTGTCAAATCGCTAAACCTTCTCTCTTTTAAACCTGTCATCTACTGCGCCAACGTCTCTGAAGATGATGTCGTCTCCGGTGTCGACAACGATTATGTCGCGGAAGTCAAAAACTTCGCCGCCTCCGAAGATGCCGACGTCGTCGTCATTTGCGGAAAAATCGAACAGGAAATTGCAGAGCTCGAAGATGAAGACCGCTTGGCTTTCCTGCAAGAACTCGGCCTCAAAGAATCGGGTTTGGATCAATTGATTCGCTCCAGCTATCATCTGCTTGAACTCATCAGCTTCCTCACCGCAGGACCGCAAGAAGTTCGCGCATGGACCATTCGCCGCGGCACAAAAGCGCCTCAGGCAGGCGGAAAAATTCACTCGGACATTGAGCGCGGCTTTATTCGCGTTGAAACCATTGATTACGAAACCCTGCGTTCCTTCGGAAGCATGGCTGCCGCAAAAGAGGCCGGAAAAGTTCGCCTCGAAGGCAAAGAATACATCGTTCAAGACGGCGATGTTATGCTCTTTAGATTCAATGTATAAACAAAAACGATCAAGCAAACAGAAAGCGCGCAAATTCTTGCGCGCTTTTTTATTTGAATATATGCCGGTGTTTTTCCATATTGACTCGATTTTCCGAAGTGAAAAGAACCCCTTCCGACCTTAACCGAATGATTTGCTCAAAAGAACCGTCTCCGCGAATCACCACTTCCCCGGCTTTATTGACAACGCGATGCCAAGGCAGTTTCTCCTTTTCGGAAAGGGCACTCAATACGCGAACGACTTGCCGCGCACCATTTGGGCTTCCACACGCTTTTGCAATATCTCCGTAAGTTGCAACCTCACCTTCCGGAATCGATCGGATTGCCTGAATCACAGCTCTTGTAAACGGTTTATAGGATGATTTCATTTTCTACGCCTCTTTTTCCCGGTTATCGGATGTGAAATTTTGATTCATTCGCTTAAGGAGTGCGAGAAAAGTCTCTTTTTCATCCTCTGAAAATCCGCGATACGCCGTTTCGGTGACGGCGTTGGAAATCAACCGGTAATCGGCTTCCTTTGCCCGTCCCAGATCGGTGAGCGCAATCAAGCTGACGCGTTTATCGAAATCGGCAGCCGTCTTCCCGACATAACCGAGCTCAATCAATCGATTGACTAAAAAAGTCACCGTCGACTTGTCTTTCCCGATGCGTTCGGCGATAGCCTTCATCGTCATTGGCTCTTTTGCTTCGTACAAGACGGTCAAAATATTTCCGTGAGACGGAATGATATCCGAAAGTCCATGCGCTTGCAAAGCCGTTTCAATGAAAGAAATCATATTCTTTTTTGTTTTACTGATAAAATAAACGATGTATTGTGCATTCATGGCGTTTTAGGTACCCCTGCTTTGTTTTTTCGGTCATTGAATCCATAATCGTATTTTTATTATACCTTAAAACACGGGGAAAACCTACGCCCAAATGCCATCAGAGTTCAATCGTTTTCCAGCCTTCACCCGAATCGGCTTCAATTTCAATCGCGTACGTGTTTAAGTCCACCGTCAGTCGTGCGGCTTCGGTCCCATTTTCCCAGATCATTTTTATGAGATGCGCCGGACCGTCTTCTTCGACTGTAAGTACACCGTCAAAAGCCTTGCAGCGATTCCTGAACGCCATGAGTGAAAAGAGCTTTTTAACCACCGGGCGTCGGACTTCCTCTTCGATTTCTATCAGTGTATAATTGTGTCTGTTGATTTCGCGGCCGTTCTTTGTCTCCTCCAAACGCTGAATGTCATTTTTCCCCGCAAGCAATCCCACATAATACACCTGTGGTATGCCGGGTGCAAAAAATTGAATGGCACGTGCCGCCAAATACGCATCGTCTCTGTCGCCGAGTGCCGAATAATACGTGCAATTGATTTGATAAATATCTAAATTGTGATACGTCGTCGTATTATAAATGCGCTTCACATTGGCCCCTTTGGCAAAAAGAGCATCCTGCGTGAATTCGATTTCTTCCTGGGTCAGCAAATCCGCGACATCTACTACACCGATTCCGTCATGCGTATCCAGCGTTGTAAATTGATTTCTCGGCGCAATATTGAGCCAGTGTACCAAGCGTCGCTTTTCACCGGAATAAAGTGCGTGCAAAACCAGCATCGGCAACGCAAAATCGTAGGCATAGTACCCTGCACTTTCAATTTTTTGCTGAATGCTGTAGTGTTCGTGGATTTCAGGCAAGAGCGCAACGCCATAAGGCTCTAAGATCGTTTTGCAAAACTCGAGGACTTCCCATGTCTCGGGCTCTACAAAGAAGCAACTCGTCCCCCGTTTCTTTGTGACGTAGGCAAATGCGTCGGCACGAATACATTTAACCCCCTGTTTGCAGAGAAAAGTTAAGTTTTCTTTCACGAAAGCTCGCGTGGCTTCCTTTCGGATATCAATGTCGATCTGCTCGTCGTCAAACGTCGTCCACACCTGATCTTTTGAACCATCGGTAAAAGTAATTTCCTGAAACGGCGCTTTCGGTTTTCGCTTGTAAATGCGCCCTATTTCCGTTTCTGATGGCCCATTCTTTCCAAAAAATTCAGAAATCTTAATAAAGAGATCGTCATAAGGCGACTTTTCTTTGTTTTCTAAGAAGTCTTGAAAATAGATACTGGATTTTGAGATATGATTGATCATAAAATCCGCCATGACATCGAAAGATGCCGCAATCTGACGAATGTCTTCAAAAGTGCCATACGCCGAATCGACTTCCTGATAGGTCATCGGTGCAAACCCCCGATCTGCACTGGACGGATAAAAGGGCAAAATATGAACGCCTCCTATTTGCGCTCTCAAGTAATGTGTTAAAACGTCATTCAATTCCTTCAAATTCTGCCCAAGGGAGTTCGGATACGTGATGAGCATGATTTGATTTTTCATTATGCACCTCACTTCTGATAATCTATAAGCGATTGATACGCACAGTTTAACATATCGATACCATTATACCCGATCGATGGATTAAAAATCAGTTCAAATTAGTTTGACGCAAAACTAATTTGTGCTATAATAGGGGCATACAAATTCCTTTTTTAGAATTGATTTCAGGAGGTATCTCATGACTTTTAAAGCATTCAGAGTCTATGTTGAAGACGGCATCCGCCGCGGCGTTGAAACCATGACAGAAGATCAACTGCCCGAAGGTGAAGTCCTCATTCGCGTTCATTATTCCTCTCTTAATTACAAAGATGCACTCTCTTCAAACGGCAATAAAGGCGTCACAAGAAATTATCCGCATACACCCGGGATCGATGCCGCCGGTATTGTAGAAGACAGCCAATCTCCAAAATGGAAAAAAGGAGACGCCGTCATCGTCACCGGCTTTGACCTCGGTATGAACACGCACGGCGGACTCTCCGAATACATCCGCGTCCCTGCCGATTGGGTAATCAAATGTCCGGAGGGGTTGTCTCTGCGAGAAGCTATGTGCTATGGAACCGCAGGATTTACGGCGGCCCTCTCCGTTGATAAAATCGTTTCCAACTTAAAACCCGAAGATGGAAAGATACTCGTCACCGGTGCAACCGGTGGTGTTGGGAGCGTCGCAGTCGCGTTTCTCTCAAAACTCGGTTATACAGTCCTAGCGGCTACCGGGAAAGCAGAAGTGGCCGAGTATTTGAAAAAACTCGGCGCCGCAGAAATCGTCGGACGCGAAGTCATTGATGACCAGTCCGGGAAGCCCATGCTCAAACCGCTTTGGGCCGGTGCCGTCGATACGGTCAGCGGCAACACACTGACCACCGCGATCAAAGCCGCCGCTTACGGCGGGCATGTCACCTGCTGTGGCAATGTATCCGCCGGTGATTTTCAAAGCTCCGTCTATCCGTTTATTTTACGCGGCGTCACCCTTCACGGCATCGACTCCGTGCAGTGCGGCATGCCGATCAGAGAACGTCTTTGGGCACTGATGGCCACGGATTGGAAAGTGCCGACAATCTTTGAAGAAGCACAGGAGATCACGCTGGATGAAGTGGAATCCGTGGTGGAATCCCTGCTCGCCGGGAAGCATAAAGGCAGAACCATTGTCAAACTGCCTTAGATAAATCTTTAAAAAAAGCGGTCGAAAAATCGACCGCTTTCTCTATTTCGTGACCTAATCTACAGCCCCGATCTCTTATTCCGACTGCTCTACTGCCTGGGATTCGACTTTGCCGAGCATTCTTAAAAACCCGTCCGACAATCCGTTGACCGTTCTATGATGCCTCCTCAACAAATTGTGTCCCGCATGCGGAATGGTATAGACTTTCGCATTTTTCAGAACTCGGGCAATTTCATCAATATGTCGTCTGTTGATCAGATCGTATTGCCCGGTTAACAGCATGGACGGAACCTTACACCCGTCTTCAAGGGCCTGCGGTTCAAGCATGAGATCCAGCCTCTGACGATATCGTTCTAAAAATGCAAAAGGCTTCGTCATTTGCCTCAACCCCTTCAGGAGCATCCTGAAATAAGACTTCAGGCCTTGAGGATCAATATTGGGGCTAATTAAAATCATCCCCCTCACACGCTCAGGATGGGTCTTTGCAAATTTCAGCGCAACATTGGCCCCATCGCTGAACCCAAGCAATATGACCCGCTTAATTTTCAGCGCGTCCAATACATTGAGCACATCCCCCGCCAACACTGAAAGCGTCAGCGGCACGTCCCCGTGTTCAGAACGTCCATGTCCTCTGGAATCCATCCGAATCACCTGAAACCGCCTTTCAAAATGACGCCTCTGTAATTCAAATTGCTTATGATCGGCCATCCCGCCGTGCAAAAGCAGAAGCGGCATCCCCGTCCCGCGCACTTCAACAAATAAGTGGTTGTCGTCTCGACCCTTAATGGTCATCTTTCTCCCTCGAAAGCAAAGCTTTCACGCGTTCGAATCCGATTCGGAACAACAGCTTAGACGGCTTGTCCGGCAAGTGCGCCCGAATAATCGCATATCCGAAAATCGGTGTAAACGGCCTTGGATAATAAACATAGTAACTGTTTTTCCAAAAAGTAGGCGCGTATTTCTTTTTGGCGTGATGAAGTGATTTGAAATCGTAAAACCGCGTCATATGGTCATAAATATAAGCGAGCGTTTTTTCCGTCAATCCGTGTGTGACATCACTTCCGACATTGTAGAGCGGCGAAACGCCCATACTGCCTTCTTCACTGCCTTCGTCTTTAAATGTCATAAAACTTTCAAAAATAATCTTTTCCAAAACACCTTGCGGCGCATCCGGTGCGCGTCGTGTAATTTCTGCAATGTAACCTTTTCCGTTTCTATATGGGTTGAACATACAATAACCCAAAACCATTCCTTCCGCATTCACCGCACAGAAATAGCGGCGATCCATCGGAAGGTCGAAATTATTTTTTCCAAGCATAAAAACCAACTCCGGCGCATCTTTTCCCTTGAGCCAAGAATCGGAGATTCGCTTCATTTGGCGCACATAGTTTTCATCCTCAGGTTGTAGTGGGAAAACTTCGCGGACGGTAATGCCCGCTTTTGTCGCATGGTTGATTGCCGCGCGTACTTTTGCGATTTCACCGTTTTTCAAATTGTATTCGGAGAGTGTAAAGCAAGCTTCTTCCCCGCTCTTAATCGCTCCGAATCCGGCCGCCTTGTACTGTGGTAAGAAATCATCATTTGCGCTGATAAAAACGATTTGATAAGCATTCTCTTCTGCAAAGCGTTTAATCGACTCAATAAAAGCAGCTGCTTTTTCAGGTTCACAAATAATGTCCCCGCAGATAACCATCACATTTCCGGCAACCGTATACGCCACCAGACCTTCCGCACTAAAATACTGCTTATCGTTTTCGAGTGCCAAATAAGAAGACGAATTACTGCCGTTTGCCTTTACGAGCGGTCTGAACATCTCCTTGAGTTGTTTTCCCCGCATCGGTTCAAAGAAAATCGGTCGCATCAGGCTGATTGCCCCTAAGAACAGCAAAATCCAGAATAAGGTCATTGACGCATCCAGATAAGCGATCCCCACGCGATGTGTAAAAGCCGTTTGAGCAACATCCTGAAAGAAATACAGATCAATCATTTCCCTTAAGTAAGTGCCCGCTGCCTTAGACGGGAAAAATCGAATGCTCAACATCCGCATGCCGACTGCCGTATTGAGCAACAACAGCATAAATGAAAAAACAAAATAGCGCAGGGCCCTACGCACACCACTCTTCACAGAACGCCTTTTGAACGCGCGATGCTGAACTGCGAATGCTGCCCAGAGAAGGATCTCCGCCGCCATACCGACAGAAAAAACGGCGTGCGGTCTCAACCATTCATAGGCAATCGAACCACTCAAAAAAATCATTACGAACACCCATGCCACGCGCATGCGCCGGCGCAAATTAAACGACAGCAAAATCATGCCAAGGCCGAGTACAAACTGAGTCATATAGTGCAGTTTGAGGAGAGATAAGTTCAATGCATGGCTGTGCACTGCCTCACTGAAATCGATGTATCTAAACGGCAATGAAATCCACAGATGATAAAATCCCGCGCAAAATAATATAAATACCGTTATGTGTCGAATGGCATTTTTAGTAGAATCCCACCGCATTGCTTGCCTCCGTAGCAAATTTATTTTCTTGTAGCGTTTAATCTTACAGCGTTTAATCTTAGAGCTTCTATTCTTATAGCTTCTATTCTTATCGTTTCTATTTCTACCGTTTTTGCAGTCAGCTGAATCATTTCTTTAGTCAATTTCTTTATCTGTAATGCTCTTATCATGGACTATTTTTATGACAATTTCAAGGCATTTTCGTAAATCAATGAAAAGCCGCCTCCGGAAGGAGACGGCTCTTTTCGTTTTTATTTTGCTGAAATGCTGAACCCTGTATCGTCGGCATCCACTGTAATCACAGTATCCTCCGCTTTGCGCTCACTGAGGAGCCATCTCGCAATACGCGTTTCAACATATTTCTGCATATAACGTTTAATCGGTCTTGCACCGTATACCGGGTCATACCCGTCGCGTACAATTTTATCGCATGCCGCTTCGGTGAGTTCAAGGTGTATTCCCTGTTCATCCAAACGTTTTTGAATGCTCTTTTGATAGAGTTTAACAATTTTCTCAATTTCACTCTTAGAGAGTGGTGAGAAGATCACGGTTTCATCCAAACGATTGATGAGCTCCGGTTTAAAATACTGATGCATCATCTGTTCGACTTCACGTTTCGTCGCTTCGGTAATTTCGCCACCGTGCGACAGGTTCTCAAGCAGAATTTGACTGCCTATATTGGAGGTCAAAATGACCACTGTGTTTTTAAAATCCACCGTTCGTCCCTGACTGTCCGTCAAACGACCGTCGTCAAAAAGTTGAAGCAGGACATTAAAGACTTCCGGATGCGCTTTTTCCACTTCATCAAAGAGTACCACCGAATACGGTTTTCTCCTCACAGCTTCCGTCAACTGTCCGCCTTCTTCATATCCGACATATCCCGGAGGCGCACCGATCAATCTTGCGACTGCATGTCGCTCCATGTACTCGGTCATATCGATACGAACCAGATTTTCTTCTGAATCAAACAGAGCTTCTGCAAGCGCTTTTGCCAGTTCCGTCTTACCGACACCTGTCGGACCGAGGAATAAGAACGCGCCGATGGGATGATTTGGATCTTTAAGACCCGATCGCGCTCTGAGCACCGCTTCACTAACTGCTTCAACGGCGTTATCCTGTCCGATTACACGTCTGTGGAGAACTTCTTTGAGATTCAAAAGCTTGTCTTTCTCAGAGGTGCTGAGCCTTTGAACCGGGATTCCCGTCCACTTGGAGACAATTTCCGCGATTTCTTCTTCAGTGACCTCTTCTTTGAGCAACGTAAAATGTTGCCCTGCCGAATCTTCATTGGCCTTCTTAAGTTCTTTTTCAAGCTCCGCCAATTTGCCGTATCGAAGTCGAGCCAATTTCTCCAAGTCATAAGAACGTTCTGCTTCTTCTATCTCGCGTTTTACAGACTCAATTTCGGCTTTGATTTCCTTTTCTTTCGTCAAATAAGATTTTTCCATCAACCATTGTGCTTTCATGGACTGCTGTTCGATCTTAAGCTTGTCGATTTCATCTTCCAGTGCCGCCAAACGTTCTTGAGAAGCCGCATCGGTTTCTTTTGCAAGGGCTTGCTTTTCAATTTCAAGCTGTAAAACACGTCTTGATATTTCGTCCAACTCCGCCGGCATGCTGTCAATTTCACTTCGAATCATTGCCGCCGCTTCATCCATCAAGTCAATCGCCTTATCCGGCAAAAAACGATCCGGAATATATCGATGCGAAAGCGTCGCACAAGCGATTAACGCACCGTCGGTAATTCGCACACCGTGGTGAATCTCAAAACGTTCTTTCAACCCTCTCAAGATAGAAATGGTATCTTCTACAGTCGGTTGATCGACTTGTATCGGTTGGAACCGTCTTTCAAGAGCCGCATCTTTTTCGATGTAACGACGGTATTCATCAAGAGTCGTCGCACCGATACATCGCAGTTCGCCGCGCGCAAGCATCGGTTTGAGCAAATTGCCCGCATCCATTGCCCCATCGGTTTTCCCTGCACCTACAATGGTATGCAGTTCGTCAATGAATAAAATAATTTGTCCTTCCGAAGATTTAACTTCATTTAAGACATCTTTCAGTCGCTCTTCAAATTCGCCTCTGAATTTTGCGCCGGCAATCAAAGCACCCATGTCGAGTGCATAAATTTCTTTATTTTTAAGACCTTCCGGAACGTCTCCGGCGAGAATTCTTTGAGCCAATCCTTCGACAACTGCCGTTTTACCGACCCCAGGTTCCCCGACGAGTACCGGGTTGTTCTTTGTCCTTCTGGAAAGAATACGAATCACACGGCGTATTTCGGCGTCTCTCCCGATTACCGGGTCGAGTTTGCCGGATTTGGCGCGTTCAATAAGGTTTTGACTGTATTTTAAAAGCGCTTCCCGGCCTTCTTCCGGGGCTCCGCCCGCTGCTGCCGGATTGCTTCTGATTTGCATCAAAGCATTCAGAACACGTTCGTCTGTAATGCCGTAACGTTTAAAAACCGCTTCGGATGCAATGCCTTTCGCCTTAAGCATCGCCAAATAAAGGTGTTCTTGATGCACCTTGCTGTCTCCGAGCCGTTTTGCTTCATCTTCTGCCTGAAGTAAAATTTGATTCAGACGACGTGTTCCCGTCATCTGGACATCATCGCCCAATACTTGAGGCATTTTATCTAAAAGCGCTTCCGCGTCGCGCCCGTAAGCAGACACATCCACATGAAGCAACTGAAGAATCTTGGGAACAATTCCCCCTTCTACAGTCAACAGTCCGACGTGGAGGTGCTCCGGTTCAAGCTTTGCATGGTTCATCTTAATTGCCAGTTTCTGAGCATTTTCCAAGGCTTCGGTCGCCTTTTCGGTCCAATTTTCTAAATTCATAACGGATACCTCCCGTTTATTTTACTCTCTTATTTTAGCGTTCTCATTTTACTTTTTCAGTTTACTTTTTCGGAAAAAAGCCTTAACTCGAAGTTAAGGCTTTCATCAGAGTGTTGTTTCGATTGTTGAAATGACTATTTTACTTCAATGCGGAATTTCTTTTCTTCTTGCACAGCCTTCGGTAATACGATTTTCAAAACCCCGTTTTGAAGTTCTGCTGTGACCGCATCTGTCTGAATATCATCCAAATAAATCATCCTCTGCATAGAGCACATTTTGCGTTCACGGTGCAGATAATTCGGTTTTTCTTGATTTTCATTCTCTTCATGCTTTGCGCTGATGAGCAACTTTCCGTCTTCATAGTTAACCGACACATCTTCTTTATTGAATCCGGGGAGTTCTGCTTCAACCAGATATTGGTTGTCTTCTTCTTTAACGTCTACTCTAAAATTCGCACTTCTCACCGCTGGATTTTGAAAGAAATCATTGTTGAAGAATTCGTCAAAGAAATTGTAAACATCACCAACTTCGTTTAAATTACTTCTCCTTTGCACACCGTTTCGATTGAAAGGTACCAAACTCAACATCATGCATTCCTCCTTTATTTTTTCATGTATAATAAGTTATTTTGAGTTTTGTTAGCACTCTAATTAGGTGAGTGCTAACTCTATTTATAAGATACGCTTTCTCTATAAAAATGTCAATACACCCATTTTTGAATTTACAATTTCTTTATATTTTTGATACAAAATGTCCGATTTTTCTTTTACACTCTATTAGAACTTGATCTTTTTTACCTTTATCTTCTCTTTCAAAAAAACCTAAAACCCGCTCTACAACTTGACGAGCGGGTTTTTAATGCTACTTGGACTCAATTTTTTATTTGCCTTGTATTTTACTATTGCTTTCCCTATTTTATTTTTGAAGCATCAATAGAAGCGAGATCGGCACAACCGGTCATCAACATCACATTTTCAAGTTCACTCTTGAGCTGTTTGACGAGCAGCGAGACCCCTTCGCTTCCGCCACCGTAGACTGCCGTTACAAACGGACGGGCAACAATCGCCGCATCGGCGCCCAGCGCCAAAACTTTAAAGACATCAATTCCCGTTCGAATACCACCGTCGATAATGATTTTCACCTTTCCGCCGACGGCTTCTGCAATTTCAGGCAATACGGAGACTGTAGATTGTGTTTCATCAAGCACGCGACCGCCGTGATTGGATACGACAATGCCGTAGACGCCGGCTTCCATGGCTTTTTTAGCCCCGTCTGCCGTCATAATGCCTTTTACGATAAACGGCAATTTTGTACTTTGAACGATTTTTTTGAGGTTTTCCACTGAAACCGGTCCGACCGGCTTTCCTTGCATGGCCAAAATGGCAAGCCCTGCGGCGTCAACATCCATAGCAACCGCTTTTGCACCGGCCGCTTCGGCAATGCGAATTTTTTCAATCACTTCATCCACACGCCAAGGTTTGATCGTCGGGACACCGAATCCCTGATTGGCCTTGATGGCATCTGCCGTTCCGTTAAACACTTCAGCCTTTACACCATCACCTGTAAATGCAATACTTCCGGCCGCTTTACAGCCTTCGATCACCGCCGCAGAATACGTCAGGTCATTGTACGCATCACTGTAATGAAGCGTTACGGCGCCGATCGGTCCGGCAAAAACCGGCAAATCAAATGTCTCTCCGAACATGGAAAGTGACGTGTCCACTTTTGACACATCGTGAAGTGTATCCATTCGAACGGCAATTTTCTTTAAATCTTCGTAATTTCGAATAAATCCGATTCCCGTTCCCTTTCCGCCCGGTCCCGGAATGACGCCTTTGCAGGCAAGTCCATTGCATTCTTTACAGACTTTGCAATGCGAGCCAATGTTTTTTTTGGCATTTTCGATTACTTCTTGATAGTTCATTCAAAATACCTCCCTAAGATGTGCCTGTTGTATCAATTTTAAAAAAACAACCCGTTTACTTCACTTTATTCTTCTCTATTTTCACTCTGTTCTTACATACTTCACGCGAATCCGATTTGATGGATATGGACAAACGCTTTCACGTGGCGTAAAATAAAACGAGAATCGAAATAAAAATAAAAATCAAAATAGGAATCAAAATAAGAATTGAACCGAGGAGGCTCTCTATGAGCATTTTTGAAATGGTTATGCTCCTGTGCTTTGGTGCCGCTTGGCCGCTGTCCATTTATAAATCTTGGACATCTCGCTCGTCAGAAGGCAAAAGCCTGCTCTTTCTGTGCGTTATCCTTTTGGGATACATCGCCGGCATTTTAAACAAAATTCTGGTAAACATGGATTGGGTCATCATCTTGTACATTATCAATTTTATTATGGTTTTTACCGACACCATGCTCTATTTCAGAAACGTCAAACTACAACGTCAAAATCAATCTCATCCGTTTTGAGAATTGTCCTGAGACAATGCAGAGAAAAAACGGGTGAGCGCCACCATGGTTTCGGGAACCAGTGAGTAGCGCATCCACACCCCTTCTTTTTTACCGCTGACAATGCCGGCTTGCATCAGTATACGCATATGATATGAAAGTGTCGGCTGAGTAATGTCGAAAACTTCCAACAGGTCACAGGCGCAAAGCTCCTGTTCGCCGAGCATTTGAACAATTTGAAGCCTTGTACGGTCAGAAATTGCTTTAAGTGCACGGTTGATCTCATCAGGTGTGTGCATGTCTACCTCCCCTTATCCTCTCAAGGTTTCCTCCGAATCCTTGTATATTTATATTTTTCTATAGATTTTACCCATTACACACACTGCTTGTCAACGCTTGAGACCCAATTCATTGAGAAAAAGGTCTTTTTTTATGCTACAAACGCATTTTAAACCAATTTGTGATCTCTTCCAGTCGTCTGATGCGATGTTTCGGCTTCCCACTTCGGCTCAATTCATGATTTTCACCCTTGAACACGCAAAGACGTGCTTCAACCCCAAAATACTTGAGTGCCGTAAAGAACTGATAAGCTTCCGGAATCCAGCATCTGTAATCTTGGTCGGAATGAATGAGGAGCGTCGGTGTTTTAATTCGATCGGCATATTTGAGCGGCGAACTGTCCCAGAGTTTGTCATAACCGGTCCAAGGATCTGCCCCTGCCTGATCGGGTACAAAGAAGTAACCGATATCCGTCACGCCGAATTCCGTCGTCCAATTGGCAATACTGCGTTGAGAAGCTGCAGCTTTAAATCGGTTCGTATGTCCGATGATCCAATTGGTCATATACCCGCCGTAAGAACCGCCTGTGACAAACAGGTTTTCTTGATCTAAATCCGAATAACTTTCGAGCACCACATCCGTAAATTGCATCAGGTCATCGTAATCGACGGTTCCGTACTTGCCGCGAATATCCGCGAATTCATCTCCGCCGCCGTCACTTCCCGTCGGGTTACAGAAAAAGACGAAAAAGCCTTCATTCGCCCAGTATTGCATTTCATGATAGAACACTGTCCCGTAAACGGTTTTTGGCCCACCGTGGATATCAAGTATCCCAGGATATTTTTTCCCGGATTCATATCCGATCGGTTTCATAACCCAGCCTTGAATTTCAATGCCGTTTTGATTTTTAAAAGTAACCGATTCGGGTTCGGAACGATTATACGTCTCACCGATCCACGTATTGTGATCGGTCACTCGAGCGCATTCACCCGACTCTGAAACCGTATAGAGTTCCTCTAAATCCAAGCCCTTCATCAGAATGGCCGTCATCTTTCCGTTAACGATGTCAAAATCATCGACTGATATTTCTGACTCCGTTAAAACTTCAAGCGTCCCGGACGCATCTAGGCGTGCCAAATAAGCGCTGTGTGCTTTTGTCATAATAAAGTAAAGCACATCCCCATCCGCTTTGATGGCGCGCTTTCTGCCGTATCGGCAATCCGATCCGACACTGTTTCCGATACTGTGTGTAAAACTTTCTGCAAACGGCACCTTTTCTCCGGTTTTAGGATCCAGAAGATAAAAGACCGCATTCTGATTGAGTCCGTAAGTTTTCATATCATTAAACAAAACCACGATTTTTCCGTCGCTTCTCGGCGCCGCAAACCAAGTTTCTCCACCCCCGTCAATTAAAAGCTCATGCTTTCCACCGGACAGATGGTAGACAAATAAGCGATTTTCAAGCGGCATTTTCCCCTTGATTTCAATCGCCGTATATAAAATGATGTTTTCCTTTGAATCGTATTCGAAAAAGTCGACGCTAATGTCCGGAGTTGTAATGGGTTCTGCTTTATTCGACGTTTTATCATATAAGAAAAGTTGTTCTCTTGAACGGCTGGTAAAGCTGCCGCCATTTGTCCAAAACGGAATTTCTTCGACAACCTCATAGTCGCCTTCTTCTTTTAAATCAGCCAATTTGGATTTTCGCGCCGCTTCATCCAGCGATGGCCAGTCCGCCGTATTCGGATGGTAATTTGCCTTTAGAATAAAATGTGTTTCATCAATGGCTTTAATGTCCGAAACCGAAAACGGCACGCGCATGTATTCTTCACTCTCTCCGCCGTTTAAATCCAGTCGATAAAAGACCGTCAAAGGTTCCCCTTCTTCAATTGCTTTCTTTACGGCCGGGTCCTTTGCAGAAGGATAGAGCACCGACGGTTTTTCTCCCGGGAGCCACACGTGCGTTCCGACGCGTTTTGAAGTCGTCAGTCTTCCGAATTTTTCGGTCTTCATATTAAATGCCCACAGATCCGAATCGTAGCGGTTTTCTTCCAGATTGCTCTTGTGAACGTGATAGGTGCACCATGCCCCGTCCGGAGAAATCGTCGCACCCGATAGAAATTGATACGCCGTAAAACTGTCTTGTTTTAAATGTGTCATGCCTGCCTCCTCAATTCCATAAATTTCGCTTCCCTATCTATTATATCCTAAAATGGCTATTCGTAAATTGCTGAAACAAGGTTTTTAATGTGATATAATGTGAAATAGGCTTTGCACAAAAATATATATTCTATAGAGGTATTGACATGGGACGTAAAAAATGGATTATATTCCTTTTAATTTTGATCATTTTAGCGCTGGGCGCGTTTTATATTTATTTTATCAATACATTTAATACCGGCACATTGAAACGCCTTGATATTCAGGAAGAACCGTTGGATGTCGTAGCACCTTATACATTGACGGAGCAAGAGGCAGGCAATCTTTTTGCCGCTTTAAATACCGCCGTCAAGCTCCCCGATGCAGAATTGCCCGAGACGCCTTCCGTTTTTCTTATGACACTGCTCAATCGCTGGGATATTTCAAAAAGTTATAGCGTCTACATTGTCAGTGCCGATGAAGTGTATCTCGTGGAATCCGATTCCGGGATAACACTTCAGATTACAGATCCTAAATTCTTTACCGACTTCGCAGGGTTTGATTCTCTCTATCAAAGCCGCTACACCCCATCTCTGCTCATGACACTCAACGAAGCTTCCGTTCCGTTTAACTTTGACATCAACGCATGGGCCTTTCAGCGGTACAGCGGTACATGGGTGGACTTAGAGCCCCTTTCGGAAGAACAGGATGGGACAGTCGAAGTGCTGAATGCTGAAGATTCACTCAAACTCAGCTCGGATAAAATGCCTACGGCAGCTTATCTGACCGTTAGTGATACTTATCATAATACCGTCATCTATGAAGGACCTGTCAATACCAGTTTGTTGCCACTCCCCGAGACAGACGGAGAATTTTCATATAACCTGCGTCTGGTATGGCAGGAAGATGATCAAGGTTACCGCGGTGAAGCACAAATCGCCTTTGAAGTCTCTGCCGATTATCCTGAAATTTACGCCATTGACAGCACATCCGTCAAACAGGGTGATTTGATTCGGCTCACGCTTTCACACGCCAATGCAACAGACGACATCTCCGTTGAGCAAGATCTTTCAAATTCTTTTGCCTGGTTTAAATCCGGCGATGGCTATGTCGGCTATATTCCGACCAACTACAACACCGATCCAGGTACTTATGCCATTAAATTGACCAATACCCGTACCGGCACCGTCACAGATTATTCGGTTGAAGTCCTTCCGAGAACTTTTAAAATTCAGTATCTCACCGTCGACCCGAACGTGGAAGCATCCACGCGCTCCGATGAGGCTTATGCTGAATACTACGAATACTTCGGGCCTTCCAGAGACGTTTCTGCGGATACACCGCTTTATGAGGGCGACTTCATTTTGCCCGTTTCGGGAAGACTGTCGACAGAATTTGGAGAAACGCGTTATGTCAATGACGAGCCTACATCTTACCATCACAACGGCATCGACATTGCCGCGCCTGCGGGAACCGAAGTCCACGCGACAAACAGCGGAAAGGTCGTCCTTTCCATGTTACTGCAACTGACCGGGAATACCATCGTCATCGATCACGGCGAAGGCATCTTTTCCGTTTACCTGCATATGAACACTCGAAATTTTGAAGCCGGAGATACCGTTGAAAAAGATGATGTCATCGGAACAGTGGGAAGTACCGGTTTCTCAACGGGACCTCACCTTCATTTTTCAATGTATTACTACACGACGGCGCTTGAACCCGGGTATTTCCTTTACGGACAAGCCATTACAAAGGAAAATTACGAAACACTCTTCAATCGCTGACATTACTCAACTGACCAATGCTGTAAAAGGGGGCCGCCTTGTTATTCTCCAGTATTGTATTCCTATTTTGGTTTCTTCCGATTGTGCTGGGCGTTTATTACGTTCTGCTTAGGAAAACCAACTCCAGAAATGCATTCTTGTTTTTTTCAAGCTTATTTTTCTACGCTTGGGGCGAGCCCAAATTCGTATTGGTCATGTTGCTTTCCATCTTTGCAAACTGGCAGTTCGGCCTTGCCATTGACCGCGTAAAAGTCAGTCCGAGACGTCGGCTCTTATTGACATTGGCCGTCTCGTTTAACCTTCTCATTATCTTTATCTTCAAATACCTGACCTTTTTTGCAGGTATTTTCTTTCAGCTCTCCGGTGTGGCCTTGCCTATTCCGGAGATTACACTGCCCATCGGAATTTCCTTTTTTACATTTCAAGCCATTTCGTATATCGTTGACGTGTATCGCGGAAAAGGCGTCGTTCAAAAAAGCTGGCTTCACGTCGGCCTCTACATTGCCTTTTTCCCTCAACTGATTGCCGGTCCCATCGTTCGATATCAGACCATTGCCGATCAAATCAACCATCGCGTTGAACATCTCGATGATTTTTCCGAAGGCGTTACCCGATTCATCGCAGGCCTCGGTAAAAAAGTGCTGATTGCCAACCAAATGGCTTTGGTCGCCGATGCTGCTTTTTCTTCTGCCGCTCCCGGCGCATCCTTCGCTTGGCTCGGCGCTCTCGCCTACACTTTTCAAATTTACTATGATTTCTCCGGGTATTCGGACATGGCCATCGGCCTCGGAAAAATGTTCGGATTTCATTTTGATGAGAACTTTAATGACCCGTACCGTTCAAATTCTGTTTCTGAATTTTGGAGACGTTGGCACATCTCCCTCGGTTCTTGGTTTCGAGATTATGTATACATACCGCTCGGCGGCTCCAGAAGCAAACTCTATCGCAACTTGTTCGTCGTATGGGCTCTGACCGGGTTATGGCACGGCGCCTCTTGGAATTTCGTGATTTGGGGACTTTACTATTTCGTTCTCATCGCCTTTGAAAAAGCACTCGGACATGCGCTCGATCGCATTCCGGATTTCATTCGCGTCGGGGTTACATTCCTCGCCGTTTTACTCGGATGGGTTCTCTTTCGCGCGCCGACACTTACAGCTGCCGCGCACTACTTCGGACAAATGTTTTCTTTCAGCAACGGGGATACCCTTTCTTTTATGCGCTATTTTACGGAGAAAAAACTGTTTTTCATGGTAGCCGTTCTCCTCTCCATTCCGTCGGTCAGAAAATATCGCACGCGTTTTGCACCGCTCTATGTTGCGGAACTCCTACTTATCTTTGCGCTCGCCGTGTCCTTTTTACTGAAAAACACTTACAATCCTTTTATCTACTTTAATTTTTAAGGGGTGCTCATGAAACGTTTTTCCTTTAACCGACAAACAGCCGTTGCCGCAATTTTTTTGGCAATGCTCATCTTCCTCGGTGGAATCAACGGCTTATATTATGCCAAGCACGCCTATACCGACTTAAAGAGTGGTATGGATTTGAAAGCCACCGCAGAGGAATTGTCATCCCTCGATTTTTACTTTTTCGATGACTTCCTCAATTTATACAGTTTGACTCAAGGGGCACTGAACGCCCATTTGATCGACGACAGCACGTATGGGTTTATCATCAAAGACTATCAGGGGAAACTGCATTTTCCGCGAAGCGTCTACGATACCCGTCCTTATGCCGATTCCGTTGCAACACTCTCCGAAAACGCGAATGCACCCGTCCTCTTTGTTCTGGCACCGGGAAAAGTCATTGAAGGCTATACCGTTTTACCGACGGGCGGCTACAATTACGCCAATGACAATGCAGACCTCTTTTTGAAAACACTTACCACAGATGGTCTGCCATTTTTGGATTTAAGGACATCCATTGCCACATCTTCACTTCCGGAATCACAATGGTTTTACAATACCGATCACCACTGGACGACAAAAGCCGCTTTCACGGCCTTCGGCGATCTCGTCTCCTATCTCAACGAAAATTATGGACTTGGCATTGATCCGGACGGCTATTATACAGACTCGGCGCACTATATCGTCACAGAATACCCGGATTCTTTCCTCGGATCACTTGGCCGCCGCGTCGGACCATTTGTCGCAGGGGTTGATGATTATACGCTGATTGAACCGAATTTCGAAACCGATTACACCGTCACCAGTGAAACCGAGTCTCTGACTCTGAACGGTTCTTTTCGCGAGGCGATTTTGCATCCCGATCTCCTGAAAACAGATGACATTACGCTGAACAAACACGCGGCTTATTTCGGCATGGACTACGGCAATCTCGTCATCCATAATAACTTAGCGGACAATGACATTAAAATTCTGCTCGTAAAAGATTCTTATTCTCTCCCACTCGCCGCTTTTCTATCCACGGCTGTCGAAGAAGTTCACATGCTGGATGTTCGCGATGAAAAAGCGCCGATTGTGGAAACCTACCTCAATCAGCGCCAATTTGATATCGTCATTATCTGCTACAATGCCGATGCCCTTTCGGAAACCATGTTTAATTTTGATCATTGATTTAACCCAATCCAACATCGAGCATCATCATAAGTGCAAAGCCGACGAGCACGCCCATCGTCGCAATATCGATCTTTTTAGGCTCATCGTTGATCTGCGCCTCCGGAATCAATTCTTCTACTACGACATAAATCATAGCACCTGCGGCAAAAGCAAGCGCATATGGCAACATTTGTCGCATAGACAACACTGCGGCGGCTCCGATAATCCCTGCAATCGGTTCTACAATACCGGATGCCTGTCCGTACAAAAAGGCTTTGCGCCTGGAAAGACCCTCACGTCTCAGCGGAATGGAAACTGCCGCTCCTTCCGGAAAATTCTGAAGTCCTATCCCGATGGCCAAAGCGATCGCACCGGCCAAAGTCGACGACGGCAATCCATAAGCAACCGCTCCGAAAGCAACCCCTACGGCAAGTCCTTCGGGGATATTATGAAGCGTAATCGCAAGAACCAGTAACACGCTTCTCTGCCATCCTGTCTTAATGCCTTCTCTGTATTCCGAACCGAATCCCATGTGCAAATGCGGCAACAGACGATCTACAATCATCAAGAAGACCCCGCCTCCTAAAAAGCCGATAGCGGCCGTCAACCATGCCACCTGCCCCAGATCCTCCGCCATTTCGATAGAAGGTGCTAAAAGGGACCAAAAACTTGCCGCAATCATAACCCCTGCCGCAAATCCAAGCATCCCGTTCAGCACGGACTTATTAATCGACTTAAAGAAAAAGACCATTCCTGCTCCGAGTGCTGTTACACCCCAAGTAAATAGTGTAGCGAAAAGCGCCTGAATAATCGGCGGAAATTGCGACACCCATTCAATCATGCCTGCCTCCCTTTACCTGCTGCATCCGTTTTATCTCTGCACACTAAAGTGCGCAGGGGACTACATCTATTCCACTCTGCGGATCGTCGGATACGCAAAGTCCAGATCCGATTCTTTTGAAAACGTCTCTAGGACATTTTCCCATATTTCTTCATTCTTATTGCGTCTTTCCTTAGGCGAACAGAGGAATCGCATTGTCAGGCGAACGCCGATGTCGATCACATCTGTATAAACAATCGGTGATAAATTGTGATAGTAGATCATATACTTTCGCGACGTTTCCCGAAGGGCTTTCTGAAAGGCCTCCGAAACATCTTCAGAGTGCGCTTCTACAATAGTTGTCAGAAGGCGTTTTGCCTTTTTCCAATCACTCTCAAAAGTCACCGTCACGGCAATTTCATCCCAAATATACTCGAACCCGAGCGAATAGTTGGCAAGGGGATCAGTGAAAATCTTATAGTTTGGAATGTGAATGATACGCCCCGTACTCTGTTCCGCCTGAACCCAATTGCCGATTTCCACAACGCGGAATTTAAAGATATTTTGATCGATGACATCGCCTTTAATCCCTGAAATTTCAATTCGATCTCCGACGGAAAATGGTTGTTTCACCAGAATGTAAATCCACGCGACCAGATTGAGTAAAATATCTTTCAGCGCCAAGGCAACGCCGGCAGAAAAAAGGCCCAAAAACGTCAGCAGACTCCCGCCCATATTGAGCCATTTGATCAATAACACCAACGCAACGGCAAAAAAAGTCACTGCGTTGATAATGCGTTTTGCCCGGTAAAAAGTCGTCGTATTTGCAATCTTACTGTGCATCAGTCGAAGCAATCCGCCTTTTGCTCCATAGACCGCCGCGACAAACAAAACCGACCATATGAGATCCAAAATCAACTGACGATTGGCTTCAAGCATTTTTCATCCCCCTGCACTCTACACGCCGTATAATGTCTCCAATAGTTGCCTTCCGGACGGCGTCTTAAAATACTTTTCCTTCACGCTCTTGATCGCGCTTTTTTCCATCTTGCCTTCATCAATGTTGACGATGAAGTCCGCTTCAACCAACACTTGAAAATCGATTCCGTCTATGGCTTGATACGTGTGATGGTGTCCGACGAGAAAAACCACCCGTTCCAATCTTTCCGGTGTCAAATCAAATTGAGAAAGCAATTTCCTAGCCTCAATCGCCCCCTCTTTTTCTTGGTACGGTCCCGCACACGACCCATACTTTTCTTCGCTCAGCTTAATGCCGATATCGTGTACAATGGCCGCCGTCTCAATCGTTTCCTGTAAATCGGGTGCAAGCGCTTCCAGTTCGCCGATCATTTTTGCATAGCCGTAAACTTTCAGCAAATGGTTGTTGCGTCTGATATCCGTTCCGTTATAGGTCATTACCGCTTTCAAAAGCGCTCCTGCCGACATGTGATGTCCTCCTCGATTAGACTTCAAAAAATTCCTTGAACAAATCCATGTTAAAGTTGGCAATCCGATCTTTAGGAAATCCCACACTTTCAATAACGGCTATCGCATCGTCGTAACGGCCCACATCGATATTAAAATGCGCATCGCTTCCGATGATGATCGGCACTTCATATTGCTTGCAAAGCGCCAGCATTTCCTTATAGTTTTCATCCGCATTTTTTCTCGCGCTGTTCGGGCGCAGGGAGCTGTTATTGACTTCGAGTAATACATGATTCGCTTTGGCGGCTTTCACAAGCTTTTCATAGCTCATCGGCAGACGGCTGTCATCCGGGTGTCCGATGATTTTAATCTTCGGATGCTTCATCACTTCAATCAGCGCTTCCGTATTGCGTTCCGCACCTCGGTCATCATAACAGGGAATGTGCAGACTCGCGATGGCATAGTCCAATCGGTCAAACGCCCGATCGTCCAAATCCATATTGCCGTCGTCATCCAAAACGTTGACTTCCGCACCTTTAAGCAATCGGACACCCTCGATTACATCCGGAATGACTTTCAAATTATGAAAGTAAAACACCGGTGCACCTCCCGGCATATTCGGCGCGTGATCCGAAACGCCGATGATTTCGAGTCCGTTTGCTTTTGCACTGATGACATTTTCGTTCAATGTGCTGTACGCATGGCCGCTGGCCGTAGTGTGTGTGTGTAAATCCAGTAAATTTTTCATTGTCTTTTCCTTATCTGCTTTATCTTTATTTGCGACTATTTATAGATCGCTCTTTTGCGACTATTTATAGATCGCTTTTACTTCCAAATATTCTTCAATACCATAGGTGCCACCTTCCCGACCGATTCCGGACTGTTTGTACCCACCGAAAGGCGCCCCGATATCGCGTTTGCCGTCATTGACATAAACATTGCCCGTTCGAATGGCGCGTGCCACTCTTACAGCCTCTTCTTCCGGCCCAAAGACAGCCCCTGAAAGGCCATACATGGAGTCGTTTGCCAATCGCACGGCGTCTTCAACCGATTCATACGGAATGACACAGAGAACCGGTCCGAAGATTTCTTCCTGTGCAATGGTCATGCGATTGTCCACATCAGAGAAAATACAAGGCTTTACAAAATAGCCGTCTGATTTCTTTTCCGGGACTTCCCCGTAAATCAAACGTGCGCCGCTTTCAACCCCCTCTTGAATGTACCCTCTTACTTTATCAAATTGTTTTTGGCTTGCCAATGGTCCGATGTCGGTTTCTTCAAGTGTCGGATCGCCGACTTTAAATTCAGCCGCCATTTTTACAAGTTTTTCTTCAATGGCTTTCAAGTCCTGTTTCGGAACGAGCATCCGCGTCCACGCCGAACACGTTTGCCCGGTATTGTAAAAACAGGATTTAAGCCCTTCCGAGAGTGCCAAATCATAGTCTGCACCTTCTAAAAGAATATTTGCGGATTTCCCGCCCAATTCAAGCGCCAATTTCTTGACGGTTCCAAGTGCCAGTCTTCCGACTTGCTTGCCGCCTTCCGTTGACCCGGTAAACGAAATCATATCCACCCATTCGTGTTTTGCCAGTGCATTGCCGACTTCGGCACCGCGTCCGCTAACCAAGTTGAAAACCCCGCCCGGAACTTCGGCGGCTTCAAAGGCTTCCGCCAAAACGAATGCCGATATCGGTGTCATCTGCGACGGTTTCAGCACCACCGTATTCCCTGCCAAAATCGCCGGAACAATTTTTTGAATCACTTGATTGATCGGATAATTCCAAGGTGTCAGACAACCCACGACGCCGACCGGTTCCTTCACAATCCGCGCCTGAGGCAGGTCTTCTTCAAATTCAAACGTTTGAATGCGTTCAATATAGTCCTTAAATCGGGCAAGCGGGCCGCCGACTTGAGCGCGTTTTGTCCATTTTAACGGGGCTCCGAGCTCTGCAATCTCGATCTCAATCAATTGTGCTTCTCTGTCTGCCAAATACGCGTACACGCGCTTCATTTTTTCCACGCGCTGTTCAAGCGTCATTTGCGACCAAAGCGAAAAGGCATTTTTTGCCGCACGAACGGCCGCATCGACATCTTCTTCTCCGCCTCTCGGAACGCGTCCGATAATATGTCCCGTCGCCGGATTCTCAACTTCCAAAAATCGGCTTTCCGTGGCTTCTGTCCATTGTCCGCCGATATACAGTTTTTCAAATTTATAAAATTTCATACAAGACCCCTTTCTGAAAACAGTCTGAAGTGACAAATAAGCATCAAGCCTATGTATGAGCAACTTATATGAATCCTTTATATACTGAATTTTATGAATTGAGTTGATGCATGGTTTTCAGGATATCCCGAAGACGGTGAATTTCAATTTGACCGGGAGCCGAAACCGATCCAAGTGCACCAAATGTCATTGACGAACCGAAAATTTCTCCTGAAATTCTGCTGACGACACCGAGTGCGCCCATAGAAATGGCAATCAACGGTCGATCCGCATAGTGCAAGTGCATTTCACTGCTCGCCCAGAGCAAATCGGACACATCTGCCGCATCCTTTGGCATGACGGCAATCTTGAGCACATCCGCATTTGCCGCTTGCATCTTTTTGAATTTTTCAAGGAGAAATTGACGATCCGGCGTGCCGTTAAAATCATGGAATGAGGCAATCACCCGTGTTTCAGCTTCGTGAACGGCTTCGATCAATCCATCCGCTTCCGTCTCTATTTCCACGTCCACAAAATCCACAATACCCGATTTTGCAGCCTGTAGATTAAGGCGTCTGTAATCATTCGGCAATATGAAAGCATTGCCGCCTTCCCGTTGCGTTCTGAACGTAAAAATCAACGGCACATTTCCGATCACTTTTCGAATGCCTTTTAAAATGCGATTCACGTGATCCGGATCCTGAAAAGACTCAAAGGCATCCACGCGCCATTCAATAAGATCCGTTTTTGCTTCCACACAGCGCTTTGCCTTTTCAAGAATTGCCTTTTCCGTATGTTCGGAAATAGGTAAGACAATCTTGGGCTCTCCCGTTCCGATTTCAAGTCCCCGAATATAGCAATTTGCTTTCATATCTCACCTCGCTGAAAATAAAAACCGTTTACAATTATATTACCCGACAGCAGACATTTATACCAGCGATAAATAAAAACTGCCCCTCGACCCGCATTGAATATTTCATGTGTGCGGGGTATAATGGTGTATAAATAAAACATCACATCAAGATCAGGATAAATTTATGACAAAAAAAGAACGTTATGAAGATAAAAATTTCATCATGTCCTGCGATATGCCTTCCGAACTGTTTACCGTAAAAGGCATTCGTTCGGAATACAGAGCGCTTGCAAAGATCTGGCATCCCGATGTTTCAGATGTTCGGGAAGCGCTTTATATCATGAGTAAAATCAATGCCCTTTATAACGAAGGCCTTGCGCTCATCGAAGCCAATCGCTTTTATGAAAAGGAACGTTTACTCAAACGCAAACGTCAAGCGGCAAAGCCTAAAGCCGCACAGGAGCCCCCGGTCACTCACGCGGAACCGCCTCCCGAGCGCCGCAGTAAAAAGAAGCGGAGCATTGAGCTCAAGACCACTGCCGGGAAATGCGTTCGATTTCGGTATCTGAGACGCGTCATGATCGAACTTGGGTATATGTATGTTTCGGAAGAATACATCTTGCTTGAAATCACAAAGCTCAAGCGGAAAATTTATTTAGATGCCTATGACCTCGTCCGTAAAAATGAATCCGGTTGTTTTCGAATGGATTTGCCGCATATCATCGACACTTTTGAAACCGACTCTCATGGGTATA
>JASUTA010000131.1 GCA_030445805.1 Clostridiales bacterium | reverse complement strand
TGATCGGAAAGTAAAGATGCCGCTTCCGGATTAAACGTTTCTTTCTCCTCGGTTTCAAATAGCTTTACCTCCGAATAACTGAGCTGTAAAACCGGGTGGGATACAGCACGAACCCCGAGTATACCCGCCAAGGCAATACAAATGGTAACCGTAATCACAAGTTGTTTCAATGAATGTTTAAAAGAATGATTTAATAAATGATTCAAAAGCGCCTCCGTTTACATAATATGTAAATATTGTATCATATTTATGGGTTCACAAGAAGGACTGAATTCAATATAATGGTACTAGGTTTTTAATTAGGAGGACTTTCATGAGCCAGCATAAGATACTGTTTAAATCAATGATTTCTCGATTCACCGATGATCGTTTATTACGCGCAGGGCTTTCTATTTTTCTTTTGATCACCTTGCTTTTTCCATATGGGCTTTCTTTTGCGGAAGGCGAAACCACCGAAGACTATACACCAAAAAATCTCGTTGCCGATGGTGCAATTCTCATCAATGCCTCTTCGGGGCAAGTTCTTTTTGAAAAAAACAGTCAAACCCCCCTTTATCCTGCCAGTACCACTAAAATTCTGACGGCGATTATTTGCCTGGAAGACCTCAATCTGAGCGATGTCGTTACCGTTGACGATGAGGCGCCTTATGTGGGCGGCAGTCACATTGCACTTGACGTCGGAGAACAACTCACCGTTGAACAGCTCCTATACGCACTGCTTATGGCCAGTGCCAATGATGCCGCGGTCGCACTGGCTAAATACCACTCCGGATCTGTTGAAGCTTTTGCCGAAGTGATGAATGAACGCGCCGCAGAAATGGGCGCCACCCATTCCAATTTTACAAATCCTCATGGCCTAACCGATCCCGACCACGTCACGACGGCATATGATCTTGCCAAAATCACGCAATACGCCCTTAAAAACCAAAAATTTAATGAAATCATTCAGACGCGGCGCTATGAAATTCCTCCGACCAATAAGAAAAATGAAACCCGGTATCTCAACAGCAGCAACAGTTTCTTCCCGGGGATGTCCGGTTCCGACACGTTGATTGATGTGGACGGCAAACAAATTCCCATTGAATTTGATCTCGTAGACGGTGTAAAACGCGGCTATACCGAGGAAGCACTCAACTGTTTTGTCGGATCTGCCACGTTAGACGGCCGCCGATACATTTCCGTCGTCTTGCATTCCAGGGCAAATGATATGTATGCCGATACGCGAAAACTTTTAAATTATGGACTCTACGGCTTTAACACCTACCATCTGGCCGATGCGGGAACCGTTGCGGAAACCTTTCAGATGGACGATAAAAACAAAACCAAACTTTCAGGCTTGTACGCTTCCGATGTGATTGTGGATCTTCCCGTCGGTACAAGTGCCGATGCGATTACGCCGGCATTTACACTCCTTTCCGGTTTGGAATTGCCGGTTTCAGAAGGCGAAGTCATTGGAAATGCTTCTATAACGCTCAGCGACGGTTCTCAGCTTCAGACGCCTTTATTGTCTGATGGCGATTACATAGGCGCGGATTTGCTGACTGAGGATACCACTTATTTTCTGCAAAAGAAAACCGTGCCTGAATTTTTCCTATGGCTGTTGCCGCACCTATTGTTCGCCGTTTTGATTTGGCGGACGGTTATGACTTTGATTCGTCTTCGATCGGATAAGCGTCGCTCGAACAAAAAAAGAAAAAAAGCGGTTTCTCATTCCTGAGAAGCCGCTTTTTTATTTTGATTTGTTTATTTTGATTTAATTTAGTTTTCCGATTCTCAACCTTTATAAGCAATCATTTCAATTTCAACCACTGCACCAAGCGGAAGATTGGCTACTTCAAAAGCGGCACGTGCCGGCTTGTGCTCAGAAAAATATTCTGCATAAACTGCATTCATATCCGCAAATTGTTTGATATCCGCCAAAAAGACAGTCACTTTGACAACATCTTCAAGCGTCATTCCGGAAGCTTTCAAGATGGCCTTTCCGTTTTCGATGGATTGTTTTGTCGCTGCTTTAATTTCCTTTTCATGAACACCCGACTCAGGGTTAATCGGTAGCTGACCGGATACAAAAACAAACGGTCCCGCAGCGATACCTTGTGAATAGGGGCCGACAGCTGCCGGTGCATGTTCGGTATGAATTGACTTTAACATAACAACCTCCTTCTATGGGTTCTATTTCTTATAGGTTCTATTTTCCTTCTCGAATACCGTCCAGATAATTGTATATGGTATATCGTGAAACTTGAAGGGCATCTGCCACGTAATCAATCGCTCCTTTGATCAAAAAGACCCCTTTGTCTTCCAAATCCTTGACAATGGTGACTTTTTCATCTTTGGTCAAATAGATTACCGGGCGCCCAAATTTATGTACAGTACTTTCAACAAGATCATATAGCACATCGCTTACTTTATTGATTTCTCCGATGGCCTCGATTTCATTTTCATCGAGTTTACAGAGCTCATTCATAACGTTTCTGGCGCTGATCATGTCGGTTATATCAAAATTGATGCACATACATCCTATGATTTTTCCGTCGTCATCTTTTACGAAAGTGGTGGTCGACTTCAATTCGCGGCCAAGCGTACTCTTGCCGGTATAATTGTATATATCGTGTCCCTCTTCGTGTTTTTTTATTTTTTTCAAGATGCTCTCTGTCATCTTGGTTTCCAAATCGCGACCGGTCACGTGACCGTTAAAGATAGCGACAATGGAACGCTCCATATTGCTGAAATCATGGACGACGACTTCACAATTGGATCCGAACGTCTCTGCAATTCCTTTGGCAATTGGAATGAGAATTTCCAGCCTCGGATTTAGCGGCTTGGTCATGCTGAATCTTCCTCCCCTCGTTATTTTGCGGCATGAACTCTGCTAAAATCAACGGTTTTTGCATCATTCCATATGCGCTCTAAGCCATAATAACTTCTCATGTCCTCACTGAAAATGTGGATGACGATGTCGCGATAGTCCAAGAGAATCCAGCCGCCTTGCGCTTTTCCCTCTCGATGTTTCAGATCAACGCCTTCCTGGTGGAGCATTTTTTCAACATGATCGGCCAATGCTTGAATTTGCGTGGAAGATCCCCCGCTGACAATAATGAAATAGTCTGCAAGTGAACTGATTCCCCGAACGGAGAGTACCGAAATGTCTCGGCCCTTCTTATCGTCCAAAAGGTCATAAATTCGCCTGCACAATACGTCGATTGAATTCATTCAGACTCCCTTTTTTTCTTGGTTTCATAAATGCTTCTGAGCATTTCATGTGTGTACTGATGCGTTCTGGTATCCGTCTTCGTCAAATACAAGGTACAAAGATTGAAAAAGAGCAGCACCGCATCGTCTATGTCAATGTAAGCCATCTTTCTCAGGCGGTCCACATCACCATACTTGCGATTGGGTTCCATGGCATCGGCCAAATAGACGATCTTGCTAAGCAAAGTCATCTCTTTATGTCCATATGTATGCCATCGGATGGCATCTAAAATGGAGTCATCCTCAATGCCAAAAGTCTCTCTTAAAAATTCCGCCCCGATTTCGCCATGAGCGATATTGGGATTCTCCTCGACACAAGGGTCTCTGAAAATATGGTATTTTTCAATCCATTTTTCAGACTCTTTGTCTTTAAACTCTTTTGCAATGTCATGACAAAGCCCGGCAAATTCAGCTTTTTGAGCGTCTTCACCATATCTAATCGCCAATTTTTTGGCAGTTTGCGCCGTGGCAAGCGAGTGCCGATATCGTCCGGGAGACAAATGTGCCTTCAAATAAGTATTTAGCTTATCGTACATCGGATAGTGCGCTTTGTAAAGCCCTTCTGATTCAATATAAGCCGCTACCGGCTCGGGCAATAGGTATCGGATTGTCCGTTCCTCATTGATGCGGTTTCGAATATCCGTCGAGCTGATGTCCAGTTCCGAAATATAGAAAATGCGAACGTCCGCGCCAATGGTATGATTCAATTGTCGGGCTTTTTCTGCCAGCGCCGCCGTATCGGTTCCCGGCCGCGTTGCACCGACAAAAATCACTTGTTTCAAAACGGATTCGTAATCTTTCCATTCATCCAATTTCATAATGGCATCCGCACCGGAAATAAAGTAGAGCTGCGTATCTTCCGCGAGCTCTTTCTTTAATGCGCCAAGCGTATCAATTGTATACGAACGTCCCTTTCGCGTGATTTCAATATCTGAAACGGAAAAGCCGGGATTGCTCTCCACTGCAAGTCGTGTCATTTCATAACGCGACTGTTTATCGGCTCCCACTGTGGAAACCGTCTTGTGAGGCGGAACACCGGTGGGTATAAAGATGACTTCGTCCAGATGATATGTTTCTCGCGCCTGCTCCGCTACGAGGAGATGCCCGTAGTGGATGGGGTCAAAGTTGCCGCCCATCAACCCCACGCGCTTGCCAAGCTGATCATTTGTCATGTCGACGGCCTCTTCGGTTCGACGTCATCGTTTTTGCTTCCGAAGCCTCTTCAGCCGCTTTTTTGCGACCTGCTGCACGCTTCCCTTGAAGCGGTTTTGAAATGCGTCCGCCTTTTTTGCTGACGCGGTCTTTTTTATTTGCGGCATTTGCTACTTTTTGCTTATAGGCTTTAATCCGCGTCAAATCGGCATCCGGTATTTCAAGAGTCGGCGCAGTTCGTGACTCTCTATAAACGGTAAATCGATTTCCTATGGCTTGGACGTATTCCGCATTGAGTGCTTCTACGACCTGAACAATGGCTTCTTTGCTGTCCACCGGACTGTTTTCAAGAACGCTGACTTTAATGAGCTCATGTGCGTTGAGCAATTGATCCATCTGTTCCAAAAAAGCCTGAGATACCCCTTCTTTCCCGACTTGTGTCATGGGTTTCAGCGGATTTGCAAGACGCTTCAAATAACTTCTTTGCTTCCCCGTTAACATAAATTTCTGCTCCTCACTCTATGCGTAATATTCAAATTCAAAGGACAGAATGCGTACGGTATCTCCGTCCTCAATGCCCATTTCCTTCAGTTGCTCAAAAACGCCTCTTTGCATCAGCACATTTTGGAAGCGTCTCAAGGATTCAATGTCACTGAGATCCGTTGAGTAGACCAGGCGCTCAATATAAGGCCCATCCACACAGTAAACTTCTCCGTCCATATAATAATTGATGTTCCAACGGTCTTTCGGATTGAGTTCGGCCACTTCATCATAATACTCGTCTTCGGCGATAAGCGGTTCTTCTTCCAAAGTATCCAATTGAGTCGTTACATAATTCAAAAGCGTATCCAAACCTTCACCTGTTGCTGCAGAGATTGGGAAAACTTTATAACCTTCTTTGCCGACTTTTTCCATAAACGATTGAAGTACGGTTTCATCCTGTAACAGGTCGATCTTATTGGCTGCAATCACCTGAGGCCGTTTGGTTAATCGTTCGCTGTACCCGAAGAGTTCTGCGTTGATGGTGCAAAAATCCTCATAAGGATCTCTGCCTTCCGACCCGGAAACATCCACAACATGAATGAGAAGTTTTGTGCGTTCAACATGTCTCAAGAATTCATGACCAAGCCCGACGCCGTCTTTGGCGCCCTCAATCAATCCCGGAATATCCGCAATGACAAAACTCTTTCCCTTAACCGCTTCGACGACACCTAAGTTTGGTTGAAGCGTCGTGAAATGATAATTTGCAATTTTGGGTTTCGCCTGCGTCGTCGCCGCCAAAAAAGTTGATTTTCCAACGTTAGGGTAACCAATCAATCCCACGTCCGCAATGAGTTTCAGTTCCAATGTAATATCGCGTTCGATGCCGTTTCCGCCTTTTTCCGCAAAGGTCGGTGCCTGTCTTGTCGGTGTAGGAAAATGCCAATTCCCCTTGCCGCCTTTACCACCGCGGGCCAGCACAAAACGCTGTCCGGGCTCATTTAAGTCAACAAGCACTTTTCCGGTCGCTTCATCTCTGATAATCGTTCCGAGAGGTACTTTAATGACCAAATCCTCAGAGGATTTTCCCGTTTTCTTTTGCTTTCCGCCATCTTCGCCCTTTAAAGCGATATAATGCGTCTTGTATCTAAAATCCATCAGCGTCCGCATACCGAGATCCACTTCGACGATGACACTCCCACCGTTACCGCCGTCCCCACCATCGGGTCCGCCGTTCGGAACGTATTTCTCTCGCCTGAAACTCACACGGCCATTGCCGCCGTCTCCGGATTTAATGCGAATTTTCGCAATATCTACAAACATTTTACACCTCAAAATAAGCCTTATCTATACTATAAGGCTTTTAAATAAAAATGTCCATCATAGATGATGGACATTTGAATTACGCTTCATAGACACTTACTTGCTTTTTGTCTTTTCCTTTACGTTCAAATTTGACAACGCCATCTACCTTTGCAAACAGCGTATCGTCGCCGCCTATACCCACATTTTCACCGGGGTGAATTTTTGTGCCTCTTTGGCGAACGAGAATGCTTCCTGCGCTAACCGTTTGGCCATCGCCACGTTTGACGCCCAAACGTTTTGCTACGGAGTCACGGCCGTTTTTAGAAGAACCAACGCCCTTCTTACTTGAAAATAACTGAAGATCAAATATCTTTAACATGAGTGTGCACCTCCGCGTTTATGTGCTCAATGTATTGAGGATAGGTTCGAACCAACCCCTCAATACCGACTTCAATTGTTTTAAACACGGCATCTGTCGTTTCATTGGCATCTTTTAAATGCATTTTAAACGCCAAATACCCCTTTTTCATCGTCAATTTTACATTGGATTCCGCTATTCCACCGACACTTTCAATCGCGTTGACAAGCGTTTGGGAAAGAACAGAAACCGCAGCACAGACTAAATCATGACCCGGTTCACCGGAATAAGCATGTCCGGAAACCTCAAGTCCTACAAAATGTGACCCCGCATGCGTAAAAATAACCTTAATCATACTACAGCGTAATAGATTCGATTTTTACCTTCGTATACGGTTGTCTGTGGCCTTGTTTTTTTCTGTAGTCTTTTTTAGACTTATACTTGAAGATGATTACTTTCGGGCTCTTGCCGTTTTTAACAACGGAAGCTGTTACTTTTGCGCCTTCAAGTGCTTCGCCGAGTTC
>JASUTA010000008.1 GCA_030445805.1 Clostridiales bacterium | reverse complement strand
CTTTGTAAATGACCATTGCCGCTTCACCGCGATGAACAGCATTTCCCGCCATAAATTGATCCGCTGTCATTTCAGTAAAGGTTCCCTGTGCTTCAAGCCATGCAACTGCATTGGCCGCCCAACTTGCGACACCGTCTTTATCTGCATATGCTGATTTTTCCATTACGAATTTGTTGACTTTTTCTTGCGTCACTTTTTCCAGTGCTACTTGCCCTTTAGCCGTGACTACAGCCATTTCTTGACGTGTAATGATTCCGTCCGGTCTGAAGGTGCCATCGCCATATCCTGCAAACAGTCCGAGTTCATAAGCCGTTTGAACGTATGGTGCATACCATTCTGAGGCATCAACATCCGAAAAAGCACCTGCGTAATCTTTCAATTCCGCACCCAGTCCCATAACAACCATTTCGCAGAATTCAGCTCTTGTAATTTCTTGTTCCGGATGGAACAAACCATCGCTGTTGCCGCTGACAATTTTTCTCGCTGCCAATTCATTGACCGCTTTGTTGGCATAGCCATAATTGCCAATAACATCGGGGAATGCATCTGTTTCAGCAGATTCAACCACTTCCGTAGTCGCTTCAGTCGTTTCTTCCGTAGTCGCTTCTGTGGTTTCTTCTACAGTTGCTTCTTCAACAACTGCTTCTCCGACAGAAATATTTGCAACTAATTTGAATAAAGTACCGAATTCACCGGCTTCTTTTTGTTTTCTGTAAATTCTGACTTCACTGGTTGCCGGATTGTCATCGTCATCCAAAACCGCACCATCCACTTCATAGACAACCGCGTATTGCAAATCGTCATTTAAAACATCTGTCAAAGATTGAGGATCAATCGGATAACCGTCAGATGCTGTCATCGTAAGGCTACCGTCTGCAATATTAAGCATTGCAACCTCTTTAAGTATGTAAGATAAGCTGACGCCTTTAACTGCGGCAGTTTTGTCACCGTATCGCGTCGTATAAATGTATTCATCTTCAATTTGCGCTTCTGCCGGCATTGCCATTAAATCTGCTATGCTCAATGTCAGCTCTGTGCCTACACCACTGCCGTTAATAGTCAAGACAGGGGTTTCATCCTCTGCAAAAACAGGGAGTTGAGAAAAAACCAGTACCATTGTAAAAATCAGAAAAATAATTCCACTTCTTTTAGTTCGCATCATTCTGCCTCCTTAAAAAATTTTCAACCCATTTGATGCGCTTCGGATTTACTCAGAAATCCTTTCACCAAATGTATTTCCTACTGCCTTAAAGTAGGAATATTCCCAGCATCAGTTTACCACAATTTGACGTGAGCAACAAGATCAGTATATGCCCGCCGCATATTGGAAAGACTTTCTTATGGCTCCATAATGGTCTCAAATTTGGAAAGTCCGAAATTCCATCCCAAATCCACACTCTTTGCAGATAGACCGACCATATTCAGTATCGCAGACGCTTGAGCTGAAGTCTTCCCTGAATAGCAGTAAATAAAAATCGGTTTATCCGTCGGAATGCTTGAGAAATCACCTGCCGCCAAACTGTTAAACGATTTGTTAATTGCACCTTTCACATGAGAGGAGGCATAATCCGTCTCTGACCTAAGGTCGATAATAAACACATCTTCTCCCGTAATCACTTTGTTCGCAAAAGCCTCCGACTCTATTTTGTAAACGGATTCCGAGGTTTCTTCCAAATAAGTATTAATGGCATCTTCTGTAATAGCCGTTTGACCCGGTCCTTTGTAGCGCAGTTGCCCCTCACCTTCATAAGCATAGGCCGCCGACTCCCCACCGGGTTCAAAAATCAACCGGAACGTATCGGTTGAAACGTCATATGCAGCGTATATGGCACCTGACTGTTCATTGATCCGAGCCGTATAAACAACTTGATTTTCAAAATCGAACCGGTAAACAGAAACATCCTGCACAGTCCCCACTGCGGATACCGCTTCCGCGATACCGTCACCGTCTATATCGCTGAATTGGGCCAACCCATCCGCTTCAAAAAAAACAGAAGGGATCCCGGCATCGATTTTCAAAAAAATGGTCACCCCGTAACCGGCACCTTGCACTGCATTTGTAACGTAGACCGCATCCATTCCGGGAAATTTGTCTAAACCATATTGTCCCTCGCCGAGCGATTGCGATAAAGCATATACCGTCCCTGAAATCGCAATATAAGTATACGTATATCCTTCGGGCGTTTCTTCATCAAAAATTTTCGGGAGGTATTGTCCGTAAACAACCCCTTCATCAATAACGGTTTTACTGACAATGCTGCCAATTTGATCGTCAGCCAGAACAGGCAGCTCTTTTTTCGAAAAAGGCGTTTCGGAAAAGTTCAGCGAAACCGTTTCCGGAATTGACACCTGATCTCCCATAGCTTGTGTGGTTTGTACAATTTGCATGATTTTAGTCACTTGTGTGCTGTCGGAGTCGGATTCTTTCGCACAAGCGGTAAAAAGCAGCAAAAAAACCATGAGCAAAAGTCCTATTTTACTTCTATTGGCTGTCATATTTTTATACCTCTTTTATTCGACTGTATCCTCTGAGCCGGATTGAGCTACTTTTCCGCCGATAAATACGAACATCAATCCATTACCTGTCTTAATTCAACTTGGCCTTCACCATACCCTTGAGGATCCGGCATTTTTTTGGCCCAATAAATCGCTTCATCTTTGGATTGAACGTCAATTAAAATAAATCCCGCTATAATGTCACTCGGTTTGTCAAACGGCCCTTCAACAATCTCACTGATTTCATGATTTTCTCCGTAAAATAATCTCAACGCATTTGAGCTGGGGTGCAATCCTTTAGCCATTACTCTAACCCCCGCCTGAACGAGTTCTTCATTGTACGCGCTCATAGCTTCCCTTAAAGCTTCCTCAGGTAAATGGGATTGTTCCGAATTCTCAGAAGCCTTTACGATCAACATAAACAGCATAAGATATCTCCTTTGTAGGGCTTAAAAAAATAGTTCAACTTCTTTTCTCACATTTGAAAGATTACTTTCAAGCATCGTAATGATTTTATCTATATTTTCATTGACAAACTGCTTGGATTGCGTTGGACATTTTTTGATACAGGAACAACAACGAATGCATTTTTCAGCATCAATCTCTTTCACATTTAATGGATTTATGGCGTCCATTGGACAAAATTTGGCACAAATACCACAATCAATACAGGTATCATCTGTTGTCGGAACAAGCTTTGATGCTGCATTCAATGCTTTGTAAGGGAACGAACCCTTTACGACCAATTCAGAAAGATTCTCTTGCCTTTGCTCTAGCTTTGAGTTTATTTCTTTACCAAAGGCTTTCGCGATTGCCAAATCCCCTTGATCCGGTCTATCTGTTGCCACTTTTGTCGTGTAAGAATGTTCACCGATGAAAGCCCCGGCTGCAATGCCTATAAATCCACGCTCCTCAAAGCGGTTTTTGAGTTCAAGCAAGGCATCATCATAATCTCTGTTGCCATATAAAACGATGAATATTGCCTTCGTGGCCTTTCCTTGGATTTTTTCAAAGGAAGGCAATAGGATCTGCGGTATTCTGCCTGCATATACCGGCACCCCAACAATAACGATATCTTCATCACTAAACGTGATGTGCTTTTCTCTGTTCTCTGATCGTGTCAAATCATAAGTATTTTTTACGGGGTAATCCATTGCACCTGAAACGCTCTCTAAAATCTTCTCGGTTGTCCCCGTTGGGCTAAAATACAGTAAATTTAAATTCATTTTGTCCTCCATTCTCATTTGCTAATGATATCGTGCTGAATAGTTGTCGAAATACAAAGTGTAGGTTTATTTATGATACGGCTCCCCTGCCCGGATTCGCATGGCTCGATAGATTTGCTCTAGTAGCACCACGCGCATGAGCTGATGCGGAAAGGTCATTTTCGAAAAAGACAGCGCTTCGTTTGAACGCTTTATCACGGCATCCGAGAGACCGAGGCTGCCGCCGATAACAAATACGATATCGGATGCACCGTGGAGTGCGAGTACGCTGAGACGTTCGGAAAATGCTTCCGAGGTCATTTGGCCACCTTTGATTTCAAGTGTAATCACATGTTGTGTGTCTTTGATCTTGGCAAGAATCCGTTCACCTTCTTTATCCTTTACCAGTTCCATCTCGCGATCGGATAGAGTCTCGGGCGCCTTTTCATCAGACACTTCCACAATTTTCAGCTGGCAGTACTTTGAGAGCCGTTTCTCGTACTCCTTTATGGCGTCGGCAAAAAATTTTTCTTTTATTTTTCCCACCGTGATAACCGTCATCTTCATGCCGTGTACTCCTCAATCCTTATTTTCATTCAAACAGCCCGTTATCCAGTCGAACCACATTGATCAGCGGTTCCTCGTACGGGTGGATTTCCTTGATTTTACGAAGCACCCTTCGAACATATTTGCCTTCACAGCGAAATTCAAGCTTCATCTCACGTGCCTGACTGATTTGTCCGACTGCTCCGTCATAAGGAGACGCCCCTTCCAGCGGGCGCCATGTGCCGCCGACTTCATAATAAGATGCCACTCGGTCATAAAGTCCCACATGGCACGCCCCCAATTCATTACTCGCTTCCAAAATCGCCTCTAAAAATGCCTCCGGCAAATAGACTTCAATTTTAAAAAGAGCCTGTGCTTTGCCCTGCGGAGAACGCAATTCCTCTTTTCCCCTCATGCCTGATAGCCCACCGCGACGTTCCATCAAACTTCTGGTGCCCTGTAAATTTTTGCGTTCCATCAGACTGCCAACCGTTTTAGACGCTCTCTCCGATGGACTTTCCTGATTTTCATTCCGGTCGTCTGTCTGCTGTGACCCGCGCTTTCGTCTCTTTTGAATCCCCTTTTTCACAAAGAGCCTCCCTCTTATAAAAATTGGCCTATTTTTGCAAATAGGCCAAAATGCGTTACCTTATGTCCGAAAAAGAATGACGCAGGCATTTACCGCGACACCTATTCCATTGTAATCAGTTCGTATTGATCGGTTCCGAGTCCGATTTCGACCGCATGAACAATTGTCTCGCGTCCGCCGTCAAAGAAATTTTGTCCCGACTCTTTTTGGAGCATGTCCAAACATGCCGTATCAATGGCAACCGGGTCTTTCGATACAAAGACGCCGATATCCCGTGCCACTTCTTCCATGTGATTGCCCATGCAATCGCAGTCTTCCGTAATATTGATGAGAAACGACACGTAAATATTTTCTTTGCCGAGTTGTGCCGCATAAGCGTACTCCGCAATTTTCTCTTTAAAATGCGCGCCTCTCCAATCATTTCGAATGGCTCCCACAGGGCAAACGGCGATACAGCCTGCACATCCGACACATTTATCCGGATCGATGTGTGCTTTTTCCTGCATGGAAATCGCACCTACATCGCATTTTTCAATACATTTTCCGCATGCCACACACACGGATTCCTTCACGGTCGGACTGATTGCCGAGTGTTGAGCCATCTTCCCTCCGCGAGCGGCAAATCCCATTGCGAGTTGTTTCATCGCACCGCCGAACCCGGCTGATGTATGTCCTTTAAAGTGACTCATGACCACAATTTGATCATAATCGCCATAGGCTTTCCCAATTTTACAAGTTTCAAAATACGTTTTATGAATCGGTACTTCCGTATAGGCTTCACCGTAAACACCATCTGCAATAATAATCGGAAGTTGTGTAAATCCGTGCACTCTGGCAATGGCCTTGTGGCTCTCATCCGTCGTGCGCGCCCCGCGATAGAGCACATTTGTTTCGATGTAAGCCGATTCTACACCGTTTGATTGCAAAAGATCAATCACACCCAGATAACAATCTGACGGTACATATGTATGATTGCCTTTTTCTCCGAAGTGCACTTTGATCGGCACTTTTTTAGAAAAAACATGCCCCGTCTCGTCGACAATATGCTCAACCAGCATTTTAGCCGCTTCACTGAGGTGTTCGTAATTTTTGTCTTCAACCCGTTTAAAATACACCTTTGACATTTTATCCCTCCACGCAGGAACCTTCAGGTTCCGGTTTCAATTTTGATGTGCCGGATATTACGCCCCCACTAAATTGCCCAAAAGTTGAGTGATGGCGCTCGCCCAATTCTGATCCGTCGCATACCGTTTTCCGATGTCGGCAATGGAAAGGCCGTTATAATACTTCCCGCTCTCCGACAAATATTGATCGGACAGGTATTTTGCCACATAATCAATGCCTTCTTCTTCAGAAGAAAATTGCTTTGCACTGGCATAAGGAGAAGCATCATAGGCCTGAAAGCCAAACAAATTGTTTTTATCTGCTGCAATGCGACTGGTACCATAACCGGATTCCTGAATCGCAAGTCCGGTTAAAAACCACGCATTAACGCCGTATTTTTTTTCAGCATCGGCAAAAGCGCCGCCCAGTCCGTAAAGGGCGGTTCCTGAAAGCTTTTCATTAATTTCTTCCGCAGTTGCACCGCTTTTTAAAGTCACATCGGAAGCAATCGCCGCAGCCGTTGCTTTGGTCGCAGACGTAGTCGTCGTTCCCGTAGATGTCTGCGAATCGGTTGAACTGACGCCGAGCTTTTGCTCCAAAATGGTATTGAATCTGTTTTTCGCCGTATAGTAGCTATCGCTCGGACCGCTAAAATTCGAAACGGATCCGGAATAGCCGTTAATTTTAAATGCCATAGTGAACACTCCTGTTCCGAGTCCCCCCTACAAAGGGGCCTCTTTTCCCGATATCAGGCTTCAAAGCGAATCGTCGGATGCATTTCCGCCACTTTTGCAACCGTTTGAAAAACAGAGCAATAGCGCGTTGCCAGTTGAAACGCCTGCGTCAATCCCTTCTCCTTCTCCGCTTTTGAACCATAGACAACCGCTTCAATATCAACCTCTTTGAGCGTCATCGGCACTTCCGTCCGCTTTTCTCCTTTGATTTTAATCTCTACACGATCGTATTCAATACGTTTTTTAACCGCAATATCTAAAAAAGTCGCATACAGGCAGGAACCGAGTGCGCCGAGCAGCATATCGTAAGGTGCGACCGTTCCTTCGGTACCCCCCACCTGAATCGACGTATTTTTCGCTTCCAAAACACCGTTGAAACCGTCTTTAAATGACAAACCGACTTCTATCGTACTCATATCTGTAACCCTCCAAATGACAAAGTTTCCTACCAGATTATTTTATCATATCTTATTGCAATTTTAAATGCGCTATGCTAAAATGAATTAAACACCCCTTCCTAGGGGGGGTATCCCTTTATTGAACCATTAATTCCTCATCATTTGATGCATTGGTCAAATGACATTCGAAGCATGGCCCGTTGCCATTGCTTCGCCACCCTCGGAGAGGCTCATGTCTCTCTCTTTTTTTACCCTTTTTTGCAAAAGACACCCATAAAAAAAGCGACCCTCTTAGGCCAAAACCCAAGACAGTCGCTTTTCTTTATTTTTCAGCGGTCAAAATAACCACAGTCGTGATACCGCCTTTTATCAGAACGTATTTTCAAGTGGATTAAATGCCGCGCCTGCCATCTGTTCCGCGCCCGGCAAATCGATGTCAAACAATTCTTTGAGTACCGTCTCAATGCGATTGACTTCAACAAATTCCAGCGCGTTTCTGACTTCTTCCGGCACATCTTCCAAGTCTTTGATATTCTCTTCAGGAATCAAGACCTTTTTCACACCGGCTCTGTGCGCAGCAATGATTTTCTCCTTGATCCCACCTACCGGAAGCACGGAACCTCTGAGCGTCACCTCTCCGGTCATCGCGACATCGGAAGGAATTTTACGCCCGAGTATCAAAGACGCAATGGCTGAAAACAGAGCCACACCTGCAGACGGTCCGTCTTTCGGCGTCGCACCCGACGGTACGTGAATGTGCAAATCCTTTTTATTAAACTCAAATTCCGGTGATCGGAATGCCAATCTCGAGCGAACGAGGCTCAGCGAAATCCGAGCGGATTCTTTCATCACATCACCCAACTTCCCGGTGAGAATCAATTGCCCGTTGCCCGGCATGAAAGACCCTTCAATAAAGAGAATTTCGCCGCCCACAGGCGTCCATGCAAGTCCGGTCGCTACACCGACGGCATTGTTTTCTCCGACGCGATCATGACGCGCCAGTGGTCTACCGAGAACATCCAGCAACATGTTTTCATTGACAACATAAGGGAGTGGCACTTGATTGAGTACGATTTTTTCGGAAGCCACACGCGCAATGGTTGCGAGCTGACGTTTGAGTCCCCGCACACCGGCTTCACGCGTGTACGCATCAATAACCGTCTCAATGGCTTCGTCCGTTATTTGAAGCTGATCTTTTGTCAACCCGTGATCTTCCAACACATCCGGGACGAGGTGTTCCTCTGCAATGTGCAGTTTTTCCGTATTGGTATAACTTGAAATTTCGATCACTTCCATACGGTCGAGCAACGGCCCCGGAATGGTTCTGAGCGAGTTCGCCGTCGCGATAAAGAAAACATCCGACAGATCGTACGGTACTTCGAGATAATGATCGGCAAAGGTATTATTTTGCTCAGGATCGAGGACTTCCAACAAAGCGCTGGCAGGGTCCCCGCCGTACCCGACTTGGAGTTTGTCAATTTCATCGAGCACAAAAATCGGATTGGTCTGTCCGGCTTTTTTCATGCCCTGAATAATTCTGCCCGGGAGTGCGGCAACATAAGTTCTTCTGTGCCCTCTGACTTCTGCCTCGTCCCGCACACCGCCAAGGCTGATGCGCACATAAGGTCGATCAAGCGCTTTTGCGATGCTCTTCCCGAGGCTGGTTTTCCCGGTTCCCGGAGGTCCCACGAGCAGGAGAATCGAACCCTGTTTTTCTTTTTTGAGTTTCAGCACGGCAAGGTGTTGAATGATGCGGTCTTTGACTTCTTTCAGCCCGTAATGATCGGCATCCAAAACATCTCGCGCCGCTTCCAAATCGATTTCTTTGGCCTTAAATCCGCCCCAAGGAAGCGCAATCAATAAATCCAGATAATTGGCCACAACGTTGCGTTCTGCACTCTGAGGCGATAGTCCATCCAGTTTTGCAAGCTCATCACGCGCCACTTTTTTAACATCTTCCGGCATGAGCGAATCATCGATTAAAGCCTGATAATCCTTCTTTCCGGCACCTTCCGGCAAGTCCTCGTTGAGTTCTTCCTGAATCGCTTTAAGCTGTTCCCGTAGAAACGCCTTTCGATAATTCTTGTTGGCTTCCTGTGAAAATTTTTCACTCATTTCTTTTTGGAAAGCGAACGATTCACGCTGCTTAATCAGCGCATCGATGAGTTTCAAACCCTTCTCGCTGTAAGTACGCGTTTCGAAAATCCGTTGCTTTTCATCCAAGCTGACGTTCAGATATTGAAGCAATAACCCTGAAAGCAATTCAATGTCATGAATGTCCTCTACATAATTCAGGAACGGCTCCGATCCTTTAAAGTACGTACTGATCTCACGCACCAACTTTTTAATGTGTTTCAACATTTCTTCATAAGGGCCGCCGCTCATATCTTCCACATCGGCCGTAACCGAATAGGAAGCTGTTAAAATGCCACCGCCTTCAAAAAATTGTTCAACTCGCACCTTTTCCAGTGCACGAATATCAATGAGGTAAATGTCGCCTTCCAGTCGAATGCTCTTAATTTCCAGCAAAACGCCATAGCGATAAAAGTCTTTCGTCTCCAGCTTCGGATAAACTGCCGATTTTTTAACCGTTATGCCAAGCGCACGCATTCCGTCTTGGACCAAATCGCGTTCCAAATCGCGAGAGGGTTCCTTTGGCACACGTATGGTTACTTCATTGCCTTTGAATAGAACCATGTCCGAAATTCCTAAAACATTTAATACCGCATTTGAGTCAAGTGTTCTCATTCAATCACCCTCCTTGTATCAATTTATCGGCGATCCTGTCGCCGTATCCTATATTTTCAGCCGCAACGGGCACTACAATAGACACTAATTCTATTTTAGTTTACTTTGTATTTGTAACATAACTTTTAACGAGTTGAAAACCTTCCGTTAAATTCCTAGTAAAACAGTAAGATTTAAAAAAAGGTCTAAAAAAGCTAAAGTCTTCTAACTTTAGCTTTTAAACCGTTTATCGTACACATTACTCTTTAATTAATATTACCCTTTTAAAAGAACCTTACGCAACGGATTTACAATTTGAGATCAATTTCCTGAATGGTTCCGGCGACGCCGTTTTCTTTGAGATAAGTCCCGGTCGAGCGGATATTGCCATACCATTCTTGATCGGATTTTAACTGATAAGGTGAGGCGACTCCGGTGAGATAAATCGCACCTACACCCGCTTCTTTAAGTCCGATCAGTGTTTTCTCGCCTTCCGGAGATACCGTCCAAACTTTCAGCGCATCAAAAATCGCATCCGACTCATCAATCCAACCGTTGCCGTCATCGTCATATGCGGACAACTCCTCGAATCCACTGCCGGTTGTCGCGCCGAAAAGTTCACTCCCGTCGTCCACCGTCCCATTTCCGTTTTTATCGAGTGCCAAAAATCCGCTGCCGGATTGAAGCCTATTGAAAACATCCTTAGAGCCGTTGAGATCGAGATCGATTTCAAGTGTGTCATCTCCGAAAGCAACACCCTTTCCGTCAAAATTCAGCACCAGCGGATCTTGCAGAACACCGCGTTCAACGGTCTTTTGGTACTGTTCCCGGCTCATATTGAGATTCAGATCAAAATTTATGGTTCTGCCGTCTGCGGTTTGTACCGTTCCTGCAGATTGAAATTGCATCGATTCAGCCTCATAGTAAGTCGTGACACGCGTGCCTTTTATACCGCCTTCTCCGTTACCGCCGGAAACGCTTTGAGAAGCGGAAATACCGATTGAAATTGTCTTGGTGAATGATGAAAACGATGAAAAGGAAGAAGCCGCCCCTTCGGATTTTAAAAATTTTTCATCCGTTTTATGCGTTTGTCGAAATCGAAATGGTTTTCCTGTGAGTGCTGATATCAAATGTTCAATGAGTTTCAGTTTCATTTCGTCTTCTTTGGAAAGGTGATAAAAATCTCCCGAAACCTCTTTTGAAGACGCTTCCGTCAGGCTAAGCGCAACGGAGTCTCTTCCCATGAGCGCCGCCGAATCGGCACCGGAAATGCCCTGCGATTGTCCCCTATCCGGAATAAAAGCCTGTTGTTGCTCCACGACGTAGGCCGATTGTGCCTGTTGTTCCACGCTAAATCCTGTAATTTTCAAAAAAACACCTCCCTGTGTTGTACCGATGAGTTTCCTTACTCAGTAGATTCATCGGCAGACAAGGGAGGTTTTTTTAATCATATTGTATGAAAATTTACGCAATTTAAAGAAATTTGTGTGTCAGTTCGATTATGCCCTTCTATGCATCCTGTGACATCGCTCCGATAAACGTCTCCACAATTTCAGGGTCAAACTGGCGTCCTGAACATCGTCTAAGCTCTGCAAATGCATCTTCGTAGGACATTTTCTTTCGGTATGCCCTGTCACTCGTCATTGCATCAAAGGCATCCACTACGGTTATAATGCGTGCGAGATATGGTATTTCAGTGCCTTTTAAGCCCCGCGGATAACCGGTGCCATCCCAGCTCTCATGATGCGCCAAAACATACACCGCGATTTCACTCATTTCGTTGACGCCGCTGAGGATACGGTATCCGATTTCCGGATGCTTCTTAATCTCGGCATATTCTTCGTTTGTTAATTTGGATTCTTTATTGAGAATGTTTTGATCGATCGCAATTTTCCCGAGGTCGTGAAGCAATCCCATCATTTTGAGATCGCCCAATTCTCTGGACGGCAAATTCAGCGCTTTTCCCAGACGATAACTGAGTTCGCCCACGCGAATGCTGTGCTGTTCTTCGCGTTTGTTCTTTTCATGGAGCGTCTTGATCATTGTAAAGATCGCCTTGCCCCTGACACTCGGACCTTCCATGAGTTTGTATTTATGCATGTAGTCTTCCGCACTTTTGAGGACGTCGGCAACCGGCGTTTCCATTTCCGTTTTATCTGCCCATCCGATCGCCACCGAAACGGGCACTTCATCCACCATCAACTCATTGCAAGATTTGCGCATGGCTTTTACGGTTTTTTCAAGTGTTTCAGAATCAATTGTCGGCATAATAATGGCAAATTCGTCGCCGCCGATTCGCGCCATCACATCTTGTTCCCTGCAATGTTTCGAAATTTGTATAACCGCACGTTTCAAAAGGTCGTCACCGCGTTTGGCTCCGAATGCATCGTTGATCATTTTGAGTCCGTTGACGTCAATCATGACAATAGCAAGTGGCAGATTTTTTTCCAGATCCATATCGACAATCGCCATTTCAAAATAGCGTCGGTTATAGATGTCCGTCAAATCATCATGTGTACTGACATACGCAAGATATTCTTCTCGCATTTTCCGACCTGAAATATCGCTGTAAATGGCATAGCCACCGATCGTAATGCCATCATAAAGCATCGGAACCCCTTGAACAGAAACATTGAGCGGTTCGCCGCTCTTACTGTAACGAACGGATTCGAGGCGCACCAGAGCCCCTTTGAAAAGCGCTTTTGTCATCTCTTCGGCTTCGGTTCTAATGTCCGCACTCGTTACGACATCATCCAAGTTCTTTCCGAAAATTTCTTTGAGCGTATACCCAAACATATTTTCAAAGCGCTCGTTGACATCCACGACACAATGGTTTTGGTCAAACATCACCACAGCATCGTTAAAATATCGGAACAACGCTTCAAAATTCATTTTTTGTCGCGTGACTTCCTGCTCGGTTGCAACCAACTGGCTGAAAGACGCTTCGAGTTCTTCATTGAGCGCCGTCAGTTCTTCGTTGAGTGCGGAAAGTTCGTTTTTATCTTGGTAGACGAGACGAACCTGCTCATAACTCTTGTCCAAAACATGATTTAAATTGGTCGTCAGCTTTCCGAAAGCCGGTTCGGGATAAATCTTCACTTGATAGCCCGGGTTGGTTTCAATATCGATTTGAGCCACTTGCCGCTCGAGTTCTAAAAGTGGTCTCGCAAAGTAGCGTCCCTGAATAAAAAACAACAGCGCAAAGACGAGCGTTGCAAGTCCTGCAAGCGTATATGTAAAATACCGCAAAGATTTGAGCGAATGACTGATTGAATCCAGCGGTGTAAAATTGTATAAAACCCAATCGGAAGCGCCGATGGCTTGTGCCGTAAATACCCCTTCAACGTCTCCGAGCGTCTGAACCGTTTCACCGGGAGACGCATCGGAATGTTCGGCTTCCGCTTGAAGCCATACTTTCATATCCCTCAAGTCCGATTCCGGATCTACAGCGCGCGGAGATGAGAATATAACCGTCCCCGAACCCGTCAATAAATAGGTGATATGGTCATCAAAAACACCGTCACTTCCCAAAATACCCTGCATGGTTGCAAGAGACATTTTCCCGCCCGCAACCCCTAATAAGGTTCCGTCGCGGAAATACACCGGGTAACTGATTAGGATAAATCGATCGCCGTTTTCATCGATTTGAGGTTCCTCTATTGACAATCCGTTTTGGTAAATCGCATTCTTATACCAATCTTCAGCATCCGCCGATTGAACAGAAGGCTGAATCGAATCATCCGTTGAAATCCAAGTGCCCTCAGTGCCTTCAAAAAAGAGCGCATCAAAATAGGGATGCCCTGCCAATTGCGATTCCAAATAAAACAAACGATCTTCCTGATCTGAATGGAGGTCAAAAAACACTTCGGAAATTTTGAAAACATGTTCCATCATTTCCGTCCAGTATTCGACACGATCCTTCAGCAACTGAACCGTAATGTCCGCATGAATGGCGACTTCCTCTTTGATACGAGATTCCATCCCCTGATATTGAAAATTAATGGCAAGCAGGATAATTGCCAGCAATCCCACGACGCCGACATACATCCATTTTATGATACGACTCAATCATTTCTCCAATCCGCATATCCCGTGTCTTATGACGCAAAACCTTACACAAAAACAGGACTTAGCAATCTGATGATTATTTTATTATACAAATTCTATTATAAACGATTCAACACCTGTAAACAACGGCTTTTCCGTCTTTTAGGACTTAAGCCGGGTCAGTATCCGACCATGATGGCATCACGGAGTAGTCAAAATAATATCAATAACGGTTCCGTTTGCATCATACCCGATCATAAGCGTTGCCACACTTCCGGTCACCGACGTATATGACGGCGGTAAATACGCTTCATACGCCGAACGTTTGGTTTCGTTGAACGCTTCTCCTAAAGCCGCTTTCACATCTGCTCGCGTGCTTGATCCATCTGTGGAAATGCCTGCAAAATTTTTGACGACTGCCGTATAGATCGTTCCTTCCGGATCTTCAAAACTGGTCTGGAACGTAATCTCCGGGTAATCAAAATACGGAATCGGTTGTGATTCTTCGTAATTGCTTTCCGTATCTTTATAACTGGAAAGGTATGAACCGTATTTCTCCACCATTTCGGGAACGGTGAATGTACCGAGCGTCACGCCGTCTACAATGCCCGTATCCAGAAAATCTTGAACCGCTTCGGAAGCCGTATCGGCGCCTTGTGACACATCTTCTCCTTCTTCGGCGACAATATCCGTCGAATCAACCGCTTCATCCGAAGCTTCTGCAGTCGCTTCTTCCCCGGATTCCAGTGCCATCCCCCTTACAAGAGCAGGATCACTGGCAGACAAATTACCGCCATAGGCGATCGACGCGTAAATGCCACCTGTTGCATCGTCCGGTTCCAAACTTTCAATCAAAGTCAATCCCGAATCAGAAGTCGCAAGTTGGTTCATTGCAGACTGATAATCCGCTTCGGAAACCGTATTGCCGTTTATTTTAAAGTCTCCGGCATCCATGCCCGTCATCGCCGTAGAGAGCAAGACCAATTCAGCCGTCAAATTGCCTTGAGACGATAAACGATACCCTTCAACACGTTGTTGCGTACTGAGTTCGGACTCATAATCCGTCTCCACAAAAAGGTAGCTGTTCCCATCTACCGTTCCGAACGAAAGCGTCCTTTGATAAAAAGCCGTCGTTCCGGTGCTATAGCCATTGTAAAGCATCGGAAATGCCTGCATACCGCCCAATCCTTCAAAGTTAGGGTTTTCGGCACATAGCGTGACAGATTGATCATTCAGTGTAAGAACCATCAAGTCGCCGCTCTTTTTCGGAATTCCGTTTTCATCCGTCAATGTTTGCATGACATTGTTGCCCCGAATGGCAACCCCCTCGTCAACGCCATCTCCGTTCAAATCCAGCGTCTCGAGATGACTCCAATCAAATCCGTTCGAAAATCCGGAATCTGACAGATACGTTTTATAAAGCTCTGAAGCATTTGCTTCACTTGTTTCCTGGGCCTGCGTCGTACCGGTTGCCGCCTCGTTTGATTCCCCGGAATCGGCTTGCGGCGCAATAACGACACTTTGAATCCCCTGATCGGCCGCATCTTCGCCACCATTTAAAAAGGCGACTACGATCACCCAAAAAACAACAATTGCCCCAATGGACGCAAGAACAATCAGCGTCTTTGGGGTCTTCAACTTAGAAAAGAAATCACCCATTATACACACTCCATGTAAAGAAGCCTCAGAATAAAAAGACCAAATAAAAAGAAAATCGCATTCAAAAGGCATTTTACCATCTGAATACGATTTTCATTGTATCACGTTTCCTCATCAAATCAAGCTTTATCTTTCTCTTTTAACAGATTCTTAATTTAAGGATTTCATTTTTTTCAACCCCGCTGAAATCAATGGTTCCAGAGTTGCCAAAAAATAATTTTTCATCACTTTTTAATCAAGTGAATCGGTTTATCCACCGCGCCGTGTGCCGCCTCCATAACGATCTCCGAAAGCGTCGGATGCGGGTGAACCGTCTTAGCCAAATCGTATACCGTTCCTTCCAGTGCCATCGTCGACGCCGCCTCTGCAATCATGTCGGTCGCATGCGACGCAATGATGTGAACCCCTACGACTTCTCCGTAAGTTTTGTCGTAGACAATTTTGACAAATCCCGTCGTTTCACCTTCGGCAACCGCTTTTCCGTTGGCACTGAGCGGGAATGTACTCGTCCCAACGTCATATCCCGCTTCTGCTGCGGCTTTTTCGGAATACCCAACCACACCGACTTCCGGGAAACTGTAAATGCAAGACGGGATCTTATTGTAGTTCAGCTTGTCGGGATGTCCCATAATCGCTTCCACGGCGGCAATGCCTTCCGCGGATGCCACATGTGCCAGCATCATTTTTCCCGCAAGATCACCGATGGCATAAACACCCGGAACACTGGTCTGCATCGTCTCATCTACGACAACACCCTTTTTCGAGGTCTCGAGTCCGAGCGCTTCAAAGCCTTTAAGGTTCGGTTTCCGTCCAAGGCTGGCCAAAATATAGTCCGCCTCCACAGTCTCCGTTTTCCCGTCCGCTTCAAAAACGACGGAACCGCCGTCAATGCGATCGATTTTTGTGCCGGTTACAATTCGCACACCGGTTTGAATCAAATGCCGTTGCATGGTATCCCGCACATCTTCATCCAGAACCTTGAGAATCGTCTCCGAACGCTGAAGCATGGTCACTTCCGTGCCAAGGCTACTAAAGAGCGTTGCGAATTCAACCGCAATCACCCCGCCGCCTAAAATCGTCAGCCGTTTGGGCAAATCCTTCAATTGTATCGCACCGGTACTGTCGATGACCTTGCCATTTTTAATGCCGTCTTCAATGCCTTCAATTTTTGGAAAAGCGGGGGAGGACCCCGTTGCCAGAATTAAGTTTTTACAGGAAATCGGCGCCGATTCTCCCGAAACTTGAACCGTATGGGGATCAAGCACGGTTCCCTCGCCGATATAGACATCCACACCGTTGAATTTCAAAAGTTTTTCTACCCCGCCGACGATTTTATCGACGACCTCGGTCTTTCGATTCATAAGTCCCTGCCAATTGACACGAACGCCTGCCCGATCGGGAATATCGATGCCGAAAGCGGCACTGTCGAGCACTTCCCGATACAGTTTTGCACTTCTGAGAAGCGTCTTCGTCGGAATGCACCCCACATTGAGGCAAACACCGCCGATTCTGCTTTTTTCAATGACGGCAGTTTTGGCACCGAGTTGAGCTGCCTTTATCGCAGCAACATATCCCCCGGGGCCACCGCCGAGAACAATGATGTCATACGTTTTCATGGCCTTCCTCCTTCTCCGATCATCCGTTGAGCAGTAACAATTCCGGGTCGGAAAGAAGCTGTTTTAAGACGCCGACAAACCGTCCCGCATCCGCACCGTCGATGATGCGATGATCAAAGGAAAGAGAAACCGGCAAAATGCTTCGAATGACAATTTCGTCGTCGATTACAACCGGTTTTTTGACAATACTTCCGAAGCCCAAAATACCGGCTTCCGGATGTTTGATAACCGGGACCCCGAATCCCGCACCGACAGACCCGTAGTTTGTAATGGAAAAACTGCCGTCGGACAATTCATCCAGTGTGATTGTCCGCTCTCTGGCACGGGTGCTCAATCGGTCGATCGCTTCCGCAATTTCAAAGATGCTCAATCGATCGGCCTCTTTAATGACCGGAACCATAAGCCCGTCAGGGGTATCGACGGCAATGCCGATATTGTAAAATTGCTTGAGTACAATTTCTCCTGCCGCCTCATCCAAAGAAGCATTTAAATACGGATACGCTTTCAGTGCGCGGATGACCGCCTTCACAAAGAAGGCAAGATAAGTCAATTTCACCTCGTGCGCCTCAGCAGTTCCTTTAACTTTCTTTTTAAAAGCGACCAGTTCGGTCACATCAATTTCATCCATGAGAGCGGTGTGTGGAATGGTGAATTTTGAAAGGGCCATGTTGTCCGCAATCGTTCGCCTGAGGGCCGTCATCTTGACGCGTTCTGTTCGGCCGTTTTCCGGGATGCCGTATGGCGGTCGACCTGTCGGTCCGACACCTACGCCGCCCGTCTTCCGAACACTTCCCGCATGGGACTTCGCCGTTTCTTGTACAGCACGACCGTAGGTTGTTTCAGCTTTAGATTCCGCTTTAGATTCCGCTTTCGCTTTCAGAATATCCTCTTTCATCACCCGACCCTGCGGGCCTGTGCCTTGAACCGTTTGAATATCAATGCCGAGGTCTTTTGCGAGTTGTCTGGATACCGGCGTCGCCAGCACTTTTCCTCCCGATTTGACCTCATGTGCTTTTTCAAAACCTTCTCCGCTGGACGGAATGACTTCCGAGGAAATCTCAATTTGTCCGACGACCGCCGTACTGCCGTCTTCCGATACACTTTCAGACTGCGCCGCTGTTTTCTGCGTCGGTTCGGATTGTCCGGCAGACGGGCCGAGGGGTTCGCCGCCTTCCATATTGGAGCGAATTTCATCCGTTCCGTCATCAATAACCATAATCACTTGTCCCACATTCACGGGATCACCCGGCTTAAAACGCACCTCCGAAATCGTTCCATCCACGGGAGACGGAATTTCTGCATTGACCTTATCCGTCTCCAGTATAAACAGCGTATCACCGTCGTGGACCTCATCACCGGTTTTATAAAAACGCTTCAAGAGAACCCCTTCATGGATGCCCTCTCCGATATCTGCAAATTTAACATAAAACATCCGCTCACCTCCTAAAAGTCGAGAACGCCTCTGAGTTCGCTCAAAATATATGCGGCATCCGGAACATAGTGGTGTTCACCCTTTGGCAGCGGTACAACGGTATCGACACTGGCAATCCGTTTGGGTGGTGCTTCCAAATAAAGAAATGCCCCTTCATTGACAACGGCCATCAGTTCGGCACCGGGACCAAACGTATTCATCGCCTCATGAACGACGGCAAAACGTCCCGTCTTTTGAACCGACTTTACAATCGTTTCCCGATCGAGCGGCGAAATCGTCCTCAAATCGATAAATTCAATGCTGTGTCCTTCCGCTTCCAATTGGTCGATGGCTTTCTGTGTTTCGCGAATCATCGCACCCCACGCCACCACGGTGAGATCGGTGCCTTCTTTGAGCACCTTTGCCTTTCCGATCGGAATGGTGTAATACCCGTCCGGCACCTCTTGTTTAAAAGCGCGATAAATCCGTTTGGGCTCCATAAATACAACCGGATCCGGATCCGCAATCGCCGCGAGGAGGAGTCCCTTCGCATCATACGGCGTCGAAGGAATCACCACTTTCAGTCCCGCGGTATGCGCAAAGAGCACTTCAAGACTTTCCGAATGGTGCTCAAGAGCTCTGACGCCTCCGCCGTATGGCATGCGAACGACCATCGGTACCGTGTAAAGTCCGCGCGTGCGATTGCGCATTCGAGCGGCATGGGTAACCAATTGGTTGAATCCCGGAAACATGAATCCTGAAAACTGAATTTCAACGACCGGCTTCAGTCCGCCGATTGCCATGCCGATTCCGGAACCGATAATAGAAGATTCCGCTAAAACGCTGTCAAAGCAACGGTCTTTTCCAAATTTCTTCTGAAGGCCCTTTGTCGCTCTGAAAACGCCGCCTTCAAATCCGACATCTTCACCGAAGACAACGACCTCTTTTTCCCTTTCCATAGCCACTTCAAGTGCATTCGTGACCGCTTCTACGAGATTGAGTACCGGCATCACTTAACCTCCTTTTCATAAAAGGCTTTTTTATGACGATATTGGGATTCGAGAATCGGTGTGCGCTCCGCATAAACAAAATCAAAAATATCTTCAAGCGGCATAAGTCCTGTTTTTTCAACCGCTTCAAACACCGTCTTCACATATTTCCCGCGTTCCTCTTCATAAGCGGCATCCTGGGCTTCATCCCAGTGACCTTGAGCGATGAGGTACTTTTTCAGCCTCATAATCGGATCCTTTGCCGCCCATTCTTTAACTTCTTCTTCCTGACGATAAACCGTTGGATCATCCGATGTGGTATGGGCACCCATGCGATAGGTATACGCTTCAATCAGCGTCGGCCCTTTACCGCTTCGTGCGCGTTCAACCGCCTCGGATGTCGCCGCGTAAACGGCAAAAACATCATTTCCGTCTACCTGAATGCCCGGAATTCCGTACGCAATCGCCTTTTGTGCCAAGGTTTCCGCACGCGTTTGCAGCATGCGTCGCGTTGAGATGGCAAATTGATTATTTTGTATAATAAAAACATTTGGTAAATCTTGAACTGCGGCAAAATTCAAAGCTTCATGGAAGTCGCCCTGAGAAGTTCCACCGTCACCGACATACGCTATGGCGATATCATCCAACCCTTTATATCTGGATGCATACGCCAATCCGGTTGCATGTTGCATTTGGGATGCAATCGGAACAGATATCGGTAAAATACGAACTTCTTCCGGCATTTTCATGCCCAGCTCATTCCCGAACCAGTACAAGAAAATCTTATCCAGAGGTGCGCCTCTGTACAGCCATACACCCAATTCTCTGAAAGAGGGCGCAATCCAGTCCGTCTGTCTGGACGCCGCCACAGAAGCCACTTGTGTCGCTTCCTGTCCAAGGTTTGGCGCATATGTGAGCATGCGCCCTTGTCGTTGATACTGCAATGTTTTTTCATCAATAATGCGACTGAATTTCATGGTTTTGTAGATAGTAAGCAGCGTTTCAACCGAAAGTTCAGGCATGAGTTCCGGCTTCACAATGACGCCTTCTTCGTTCATAATTTGAAGCCTTTCGCCTTTCAGTGGATCAAATTGACCTAAAATCATGCGATTACCTCCTAAACCCATGTTTTTGACGATTCCCACTTAACGCCGAGAAGTGCCGGCAATACATGCACCGGCTGACCTTTTCGTGTAAGCGGACTTCGTGTTTCAAAAAAGTCTTGTCTATCCAGGGACGCCTGCCCGGAAACAATATCAATTTCCCCGAGTTCATCCGATTCATAAGTGAAATGAGGTGTCTCCCCGAAAATCCATTCCCAAGACTTAAACCGCTCAGTCAGTTCGCCAAGCGCTTCACCGCTTTTCGCCGCGATGTTGTCGACGGAAACAATCTGAACGGCATATTGGTTCGCCTTATAAAAGGCGTCTACAATGGCATTGGCGGCTCCGGATACCGTCAGCTCCGGGTTTGCGGATTTTAAATTGACGATTTCACTGGGAACCGATGCAATCATATGCTGTTGCTTAAATCGTTCTGTGTGCGTCTCATCCGATGCTTTCAGCAAGCGATTTGCCGCGTCTAAATCCGCATCAATGAGCAATGTCCCGTGATGAACCCGACGGTTGCCTCGCAAATAAAACGCATTGCCCGAGACCTTTCGCCCGTCAAGTCTCAAATCTTTTCTGCCCGAAAGCTCCAGCTTGATGCCAAAGCGACGCATTGCCGTCAAAATGAGATTGAATTGTTCGCGTTCATTATAGGCATGATGCCCCGAAATAAACGAAAAGTTCAAATTCCCGGCATCATGATACACTGTACCGCCTCCCGAAATACGCCTGACAACAGGTATTCGGCGCGCTCTCGCTTCAGATATATCAACTTCTCGCCAAGGGTTTTGATTTCGACCGATCACAATACAAGGGTCGTTTACCCATAGGAAAAGAATTTGGTCGTATCCGTCACAATCCTTCATCAAAAGGCGTTCCAGACCTTGATTGACGTAAGGATCTTTTAAATTTGAAATGACGAGCAGCTTTTGTTTCATAAGCACCTCTTTTTATCACGTTGTTGTATTTGCAATCCGCCTGTCACGGTTTCATCCATACGGTATAAACTATATACCCATATCATTCTTTTTTACTCTCAATTGAAAATCATTATCAAATAGTTCGCCTCAATCTTTTTTTATTCCTCTTATATAGACGGCTTTTTCGAACACGCCCTTTAAAAAGTGCATAAAAAAAGGGGCGGCTTAAAACCGTCCCCCTGATTAATGCATCAGCTTAATCAAATTGTTATCCTCGGAAAACCCGATAAAATTGTACAAAATCAAAACCGCGTCCCAATCTTCTTCCATCAATGCCGAAATCCCGCGATTGAAATACCTCAAATCGACGACTTCCATTTCATCATAATGCGCTGTTAAAAACGGTAAAAAGCAATTGGCATAGGAATCTTTAATCACGAGCAGTCTCGTCTTTTTTTCATCCGAAAGCGGCTGCACCCCTTCTTTTCCGCTGAACACGGTCATCTGACTCGGATTGTTGTATAAAAACAATCCATATTTGTCGCGCCCGTCTGCGTCACTCAAATCATAGAGCGGCAAAGGACCTTCTCCGGAAAGTGTGACATAGGCGCCCGGGATATCATAATACGTAATCACATCGGGGTCACCGTTCAGTCGTCCGGCGGAGGCATAGAGCGTCCCGTAAAACCCGGGCACTTCATGGGGCGTATACGCCGAAAGTGAAACGGGCTCAATCCCCTCAGCCTTACAATATGCGGTGTATGCCCAATACGCCCCCTCAGTCGTCCAGTGATGATCCGATCGGTAATAAAGATACGCCTCTTCATGCGCATTGAGTACCGACGCCGTCTCAATGCAATCAAGGTTGGTCGACCCCGATTCCAGCATCTGTTTGGTCTCGTTCAGGACGGCGATTTCATCGACGTTCATCACACCTTCAGGCATTTTTTGATCTAAAACGGCATAGCTGTTCGGTGCAATCAAAACGTGAATCGGTATCTCAGGGTAGTTTTGTGCAAACTGTTCAATTGCATTTATATTTTTTTCATATTGATCCGGCAAAGTCAGATATTTATTGAATAAATAGCCGTCTTTCCCGAAAATAATGGCGTTGTTTTCACCTTTCAACAGCATCGCTTCGGAAAGACCTTTCAGATTTACAAAACCGTCGCGCCATAAAAATTGGTCGTCGATATACGTTTCATAATCCGTTTCAAATGTTCCGTTTAATAAATGCGCCGCGCTGAGAGTCGGTTTTTCCGCCAAATATCGATTTTCCCTCTCGGAAAAAGACTTGTCCGGTTCCGCTATATCCGCCAAAAACATCAGCGCAAGAATCAATATAAAAATCGCTGTAAATCCCTTGGCGGTCAATCGGATTTTACCCCACCGCCGATTTGTATTGTTGTTTTTCATCCCGCTCTCATCCCGTCGTCCGTCGCCGTTTCAATTTATGCCGTCTGCCACTGTTTCAATTTATGCCGTCTACCGTCAAAATCTAAAATATAAAAATGGGTTAAAGCTCGACCCGACCAAATAACTGACGCAGACGAAAAAAATCACACTCAGCGTCAGTGCAAAAACACCACGCCGCGCCTTGAGCTGCGCATACCATTTTTTCGTGAGAGGCGTCGAAAACAGCGCCCCCAAAATCAAGGTTAGCCCATAGCTTTTAAAGTAATATAGACCTTCGCCCGTCAGTGGTCCCGAAAACATTTTTTGCAAATAGAGGCCGATTCCGCCAATGTCCGTAATCGCGAAAATCACCCAACTGACCATCACGACGCCGATTAAATAGACATGCGCCGCTATGGTGTGTCTGTTCAGCCATTTGAGTAAAAATAATTTCTCCAGGACTAAAAATACGAAGAAATAGAGCCCCCAAAACACAAAGTTCCAACTGGCGCCATGCCAAAATCCGGTCAAAAACCAGACGATCAATAAATTAAAAACCTGTCGGGGGAATCCTTTTTGATTCCCTCCCATGGGAATGTACACATACGAGCGAAACCATGAGCCGAGCGTCATATGCCATCGTCGCCAAAATTCGGTCACGCTTTTTGCCGCATAGGGGTCGTCGAAATTTCTCGGAAACTCAAAGCCTAAGATGCGCCCCAAACCGATCGCCATGAGCGAATACCCGCCGAAATCAAAATAAATCTGGAGCGTAAATGCGGCAATCCCGAGCCATGCCATCGGCAAAGACAAATTCCCAAATCCGATCTTCTGTATATCGTCCCAGAGCATTCCCGCATTGTTGGCGATCAATACTTTGGAGGCCAATCCCAAAATAAAGAGACCGATCCCCGACTCAATCTGTTCGAAATCCACTGTTCGGGATTTCAGCGCCTTTCGGATATCCACATAACGCACGATCGGACCCGCAATCAATTGAGGGAACAGACAAACATAGGCACCGAAGTCAATCAGGTTTCGCTCTGCCGGCACCTCACCCCTGTACACATCAATCGAATAAGAAAGGGTCTGAAATGTATAAAAACTGATGCCGAGCGGCAGTGTAATCGCAATCGGCGCCATAGCCAACCCAAAAGCGGCATTCAGATTTTCAATCAGGAAGTTGCTGTACTTGAACCCGAGTAGCAATCCCAGATTGGTGCAAATTGAAAGCGCCAAAAAAAGGCGCTTTCGAATCGGGTTAGAACGGTTGCGTTCAATGCCTCCCGAGGCAATATAGTCCACCGCAATCGAGATGAACATAATGAGAACGTATCTCGGTTCCCCCCATGCATAAAAAAACAGGCTAATGACCAAAAGCACCCCGTTTTTTAAAAACCGAGGTGCTAAAAAGTACGCCAGCAAAGCCAGCGGCAAGAATCGAAATAGAAAGATTAAACTACTGAAAACCATACTAGTTGAGCAACTCCTCTATCGCAGTCACGCCCTTCTCCGTCTCATGCGACGCAAAGTCAAGCGCCTCCTCATCTGAAATATCCATGCGTTCATTCGGCGCACCGAGCATCAGGAAGAAAACATGATCTTCTACCGTGCAAACCGTTGAAGCTTCTACTTTTGCCCGATTGATCGGATCAATACTCTCATCTTCCATGAGCTTATCCCGATAAGCGTTTAGGGCACCGGCAATTTCCTGAGCACACCCCTCTTTGGCGCGGATACCGATAAAGGTATCCACAACCGTTGACATCATCGGACGTTCGGCGATAATGTCATCCACCGCATCCATCGGAATGTCATAAACCGTTTCCAGTTCCGAAGTCTCTATCGAAACACTCGGTATGTAAAAGTCGCCGTATGCAGAAACGACGGCTTCGTGCGCATCCTCTAAAAAGGTCAAATCTTTACAATCCGCATGATGTGCTTTTTCTTCCGAATCCGAACACCCTGCGGACAAAATGGCAACAACCGTAAACAGTGCAAGAATCGCACCGGTTCGATATGTGAGTTTCATGTGATTCCCCCCTGAGTCAAACCTGAATTGCGCTGTCATTCGGGGCGTCCATGAATATGACGCATCATCGAATAAAAAAGTTTCAATTTTTTCCGCTTATTCGTATCCCTTCAATTCATTTTCTAAAGTCAGTGCTTGAATCAACCGACTCTTCTCCGCTTCCTGAAGGGCACCGTAGGCGGCACTCATATCGGCAAACGCCGTCTGATAAGCATTATACGTCTCCATACCGAGATCGTATTTTAGTTTGGAGGCATTAAATGCCGTCAGCGCCGTTTGATACTTCAAATCGGCAATGGCCACGTCGATGTCCGTATTTTCATAGACATTGTAGTCGATGAGCAGTTGAATCCGCTCGGATCGAAGCGTGGACTCATAATCGGACTGTGCCGTAATCAGCGTTCTTTGTGCCGTGTACTTCCCGATCGGGAACACATTACCATAAGGACTATCGAGATAAATATCGTATTTAATTTGTGCCAAATCAACGTCTTCCTGAGCGCGCACAAGCGGTTCAAGCACTGTTAGATCGGCAGTTTCCGCCATTTCTTCAGTAATCTCCGGCGCTTTGAGAATACTCGGAAGCACATAGGTCGTTTCGATGTCAAAACCGAGCATATCACTGATTTCCATTCCCTTGATTTTCAGGGACTGCTCTGCCTTTAATACAGTCAATTGCTGTTGCAAAAGGCCGACGGACATCGTATCCAGAACCGAACTTGTTATCGTTCCGAGTTCAAAGGCTTTTTGCTTCAGCGCATAGTCTGCCTGTGCCACTTCCAGTTGTTGTTTTTGAAGTCTGACTGTATTTGTCAGCGTCTGATAATCCAGATAAGCCGTCTTGGCTTCAAGCGCGATGGCCTCTTTGCGTTTTTCAATATCCCGACCCGTGCGGTCTATTTCAACTTGCTTTTCAGCCGGGTCATACTTTAATGTCGTGTACAAGGACACATATTGATCTACATTGTTATGATCCCGATCTAAATCCGCATTATCAATAATCATACGGTTCAGCTCACGCTGTGCAATTTCGAGTTCTTGCTCGAGCAGACTCAATTCGAGATCGTGTGTTTCGGCATATTGCAAGAACGCTTCTATAGGAAGAATTTTTTCCGTCACAGTGTCCGCGTTATCCGCCACCGCATCCGAAGCCGTCGGTGCAGGCGAAATCAATAGGTCTCCTTCCGCAAAAGCGACTGAAGAAAATACCATTGTTAAAATCAAACCCATCCATAAAATTTTTTGCTTCATCAGTTGCCTCCCAAAGTTCCCGAAGTATAAGCCGGACCATAACCTGCCGCCTTCAAAAAGCGATCTACCGCCAAATTGTATTGAACATAGTCCGCTGACATCGTCGCATAATCCGAATCTGCGGCAAACTTAAGCAAATCCAAATTGACTTCAATGGTCACGCCGAGTTTTACTTGTTCCTTACCGCGTTCATAGGCGGCCTTCGAATTGAAATAGGTCTGTTTGTCGAGTTCAAATTCGGCATACATCTGCTGAATTTCCTCATAGGCACTTCGTATCTCAATTTCGACTGCTACTTTTTCATCTTCCAAAGCCCGTTCTTTACGCGCCTTTTCTATCCGTGCCGAGTTGACATCCGAAATATCGTACAACGCATCTACTTGGAGATCATATACATCGGAAGCCGCTTGAAAATCCAGTTCTGCGGCAGCGATTTCATTCCGGTTTGCCAGCGCCGAATCAACGTACACCTCGACTGATTCCAAAGGCAAAGACGAAAGGATCGCATAAGAGTCTTTCCAGTAAACGGACTCATCATAAGAAAGTCCCAGTAAATCTTTGAGTTGAAGTTCCAAATTTTCACGTTCATTGGTCACTTTACGGTAAGTCAACCGTGCGGTTTCCACTTCGGCTTTAAGGGCATTGTAATCATTTTCAGAGAGGACCCCCGCTTCATACTTTGCATCATATTGTGCCGCGAGTGTATCCTGTATCTCCATATACCGCTTTTGCAGGGCTTCTGTTTTAATCAAGCTCATCAAGTTGGAATAGAGCAAATCCACATTGACGGCAACCTGCGCTTCCGCCGTATTGAACTGAAGCTCTAATTTATCGAGTTCTGCCTGAAGCGGTGCGGCCTGTATGCGCGCCGAATAAAAATAATTGTATTTTTCTTCTTTTGTGTAGTCGTATTTTGAAGGCAAATACGGTCCGTACGCCTTTTTAAGCATTTCATAGGCTTTTTCGAACTTTTCCTGTGCCTCCGCTGCCTGCAAAAGCGGCTTAATCGACTCCCTGAGTTCCCGTCTGGCATCCGTCAGGGATTCAAAAGCCTGAGTGGAATACATGGCCAGAGCCAAAGCCGTTTCCCGGTCAATAATGGCCGTTCCGAGAAAATTCCTTTCAAGATCCGATACAGTCATCTCCGTCGGAGAGGTATCCGCATCCCCGGCAACAGCCGTGGTTTCCGCATAAGACAACGCTCCGAGCGGCACTGTTAAAAGAAATGCCGTCAGCAACATTGCCGTACATGACTTTATTTTTTGCTTCGATAGACTCATGAAAACCTCCATCCCCGTCCATTCTCTCTCTAGCTTAAAAGAATGTCCTTTAGATGCCATTAATAAATTATTATAAATTGATTAAATCCTCTCATTAATTGATGCGTTCAATGCGAAGGCTGAGTTCTTTTGTGGCATTCCCGGAAAGATCGCGAATTTCCACCTGCTGCTCAATGGCATCGTATCGGGCGACCAAATCTCTGTCACCGCTTGCCACAGTGATATGGATCTCGTCTCCTTCCGCTTGAATGCTGTCAATCTCATACCCCTCTACAGAAAAACTCAAAAGGGATACGGTTCTCTCATCAATGTCTTCGGAAAAGCGAATGGTAATCACCCCGGTGGATTCACGGTAAGAAATATAAGGCATGGAAACCCCGCCGAACACCCCGTTGACCACATAGGCCGGCGTTTCATCAACTATTTTGAGTCCGTCTGTTTCGGCCAGCGGTTCACCGTATCGATTGACGGTATTTTCCCCGACGATTTCAACGATGAGGTCCGTTACATCCCCTGTGATGGCATCATCGAATACCAGTGTCAAAACAGATTTACCGGTATCGAGGAATTCCAGTTCATAAGACGTCGGTTCAAACACCTTCGTGCCTCTGGTGATACTGAAATCATCCAAATCGACATTGACCAATTTGTCTGCAATAACAAACTCAATCCGATTCGGTTCGGTTTGCGTTGCCGACTCCACATCTACGGTTCCTTCATCACTTAAATCAACAATCACGGAATATTCCGAGATATAATTATTGGCCGCATCCGCCACACGTGCAATCACCACATCGGTTGCCGCTGACTTCGTCGTATTGGTATCGGCTTCAAAGTCAACGCCGCCTCTCACAATTTCTCCCGGATAATAAATTTCAAGAGACGTATCGTTATCGGTCACTTCCATTCTCAAAAGGTCCTGTTCCAATCCATCCAGCGCCACCCCGTTGATGCTGTACTTTTCCACGTCTTCTATGGCATATTTGCCTTCAGTCGCCATCGGCTCGTCAAATCGGATTTTTACCATTTGATTTGATGTCCCCGCATTGTAAAGACGTGCCGTCCAAGAAGATGCAACCGGCGGCGTCAAATCCGACACCGTAAATGGATAAGCCTCTTCTTCAAGCGGATTTTCAGCATAATCCATCAGACCTTGCATGATCAAAACGTAATCGCCCAAAAGCGGTTCCGTAAAATTCACTGTCAAAAGAGCATCT
>JASUTA010000007.1 GCA_030445805.1 Clostridiales bacterium | reverse complement strand
CCTGCCTGAAAATATGAGGAGGTAGCCATGGTTACACGTGTTTTGGTGGAAAAGAGAGCGGGCTTTAACGTAGAAGCGACAGCCCTTTTTAAAGATATTGTACAGACCTTTGGTCCGAAAGAACTCAAAGGCGTCAGAATCATCAATTGTTATGATATTGAGGGACTGGAAGAGGCAGCGCTTGAAACCGTTCGACAAACGGTTCTTTCCGAACCCAATGTCGATCAAATTTTGTCGACGGATTTCTCGATTCCGGAAGGGGTGCGCGCTTTCAGATATGCGTTGCTTCCTGGACAGTTTGATCAGCGTGCCGATTCGGCAAAACAGTGTGTGGAACTGGTGACGCTTCACGGTCGCCCCGAAATCATCGCGTCCAGAATGATCTTATTGGAAGGCGAGATTGAAACGGCTGTATTTGAACGCATTAAATCATATCTCATCAACCCGGTCGAAGCAGAAGAAGTGCCTCTTGGCATCCCCGAGACACTTGCCATGACCTTTGTGGTTCCGGATTCTGTCGCAACAGTGGACGGATTTACCGATTGGGACGCATCGACACTCAACGATTTCAGAGTGCGTTCAGGATTTGCCATGACTGCGGAAGACATTGCGTTTGTACAAATTTATTTTAAGGATGAAGAAAAGCGGAATCCGACGATTACAGAGCTCAAAGTCATCGATACCTATTGGTCAGATCACTGCCGCCATACGACTTTTTTGACACACCTCACGGACATCGAGGTGCCGGAAATCGGCTATGCAGAGCCGGTTGCAAAAGCGTACAAGCATTACCTCGGCATGAGAAAAGAGGTTTATGGCAACTCGGATCGACCGGAGACGCTGATGGACCTTGCAACCATCAATATGAAGCATTTGCGTAAAGTCGGCAAGCTTGAAGATTTGGATGTATCGGAAGAAATCAACGCTTGCAGTATAAAAATTGACGTCGACATCAACGGGAAAGATGAGCCGTGGCTGTTGATGTTTAAAAATGAAACGCACAACCATCCGACGGAAATCGAACCGTTCGGCGGCGCCGCGACGTGTTTGGGCGGTGCGATTCGCGATCCGCTTTCGGGACGAAGCTATGTCTATCAAAGTATGCGCGTAACCGGAGCGGCAGACCCTACAGTGCCGATTGAGCAAACGCTTGAAGGCAAATTGCCGCAAAAGATCATCACGCAGAAAGCGGCGGCGGGATTCAGCGCTTACGGCAATCAAATCGGTCTTGCAACCGGACATGTGGCGGAAGTTTATCACCCGGGTTTTGTGGCCAAACGCATGGAAGTCGGCGCGGTAATCGGCGCAGCACCGGAAGAAAACGTCGTCAGAGAGCGTCCGGTTCAGGGGGATGTCGTCATTTTAGTCGGCGGTCGCACGGGTCGTGACGGCATTGGCGGTGCCACGGGATCGTCAAAAGCACATGACGAAAAGAGCCTCGCCACTTGCGGCGCGGAAGTTCAAAAAGGGAATCCGCCGGAAGAACGCAAAATTCAGCGTTTGTTCCGACGCTCAGAAGTGACGCGCATGGTTAAACGATGCAATGACTTCGGTGCGGGCGGTGTATCGGTTGCCATCGGAGAGCTTGCAGAGAGTTTGTGGATCAATTTGGATGCCGTTCCTAAGAAATATGAAGGTCTTGACGGAACAGAACTGGCCATTTCGGAATCTCAAGAGCGCATGGCTGTCGTCGTGTCGGCGGCGGATGCGGAAGCATTTGTCGAAAAATGCCATGAAGAAAACCTTGAAGCAACCCTTGTGGCAAAAGTGACCGATACGGGACGCCTCGTTATGGAATGGAACGGAATGCCGATTTTGAATTTGTCCAGAGCCTTCCTTGATACAAACGGTGCTTCTGCGTCCGCGGCGGTTAAAGTGACGGAGCCGGTATCGGAAAGCTGGTTTGAAAAAGCTTCTAAAAAAGAAGAAATCCAATCAAAAGGGGTGGCGGCTGTTTGGCGTGATACACTGGCTTCGCTGAATGTCACTTCTCAAAAGGGATTGATTGAGCGATTTGACAATACCATCGGTGCAGGAACCGTGTTGATGCCTTTCGGTGGGGAGTACGAATCAACGCCGGCGCAAGTCATGGCCGCTAAACTGCCGGTACTCGGTGCGGAGACGAAAACGGTCTCTATGATGGCTTACGGGTATGACCCTGAAATCGGAACGTGGTCGCCTTATCACGGCGGGCTCTATGCCGTAACGGATGCCGTTGCAAAACTCGTCTCTGCGGGTGGCAGTTACAAACGCGTACGCCTTTCTCTCCAAGAATATTTTGAAAAATTGGGCAATGCGCCGGATCGTTGGGGCAAGCCTTTCTCGGCGCTCCTGGGTGCGGTCACGGCACAGAATGCCTTTGAAACGGCGGCAATCGGCGGGAAGGATTCCATGTCCGGATCATTTAAGACGCTGAATGTGCCGCCGACCTTGATCGCATTTGCCGTAACAGTAGGCAAGGCGACCGATGTGGTGACGCCGGAACTGAAAAGTGCGGGAAGCACGCTTTGGATGTTGCGTGCCAAAAGAGATGCGGCAGAATGTCCGGATTTTGAGACCCTAAAAGCTGGGTATGATGTCTTGCTCGCGGCGATGGAACGCGGCGATGTGGTTTCGGCATATGCAGTAGGAGCCGGCGGTGTTGCGGCGGCTCTGACGAAAATGGCTTTAGGAAATCGAATCGGATTCGAAGTGAGCGCTCTCAATGAAACGCAGATTTTCGAACCGACATACGGCAGCATCGTATTTGAAGTTAAAGAAACAGCATCAGCGGCCTTTGAACCGACGCTTGGATTTGAAGCGATCGGTAAAACGCTGAATGTGCCTGAAATACATTACGGAACGATGAAATGGTCTCTGGATGCGGCAGAATCGGCGTGGTCTTCAACGCTGTCTCCGATTTTCCCGGAAACGCATAAAGACGAAGAGAAAGAGATTCCGGTTTACGATTATTCGATCAGAAACCGATACAAACCGACGCTTTCTGTTGCGAAGCCGCGCGTGTTTATCCCGGTATTCCCCGGCACCAATTGTGAGTTTGACACGGCGATTGCCTTTGAAAAAGCTGGTGCTGAAGTCGAGACGTTGGTTTTCAGAAACAGAACACCTCAGGACGTTCAAGAGGCGATCAAAGAGATGGCAAAAGCCGTTGAACGTGCTCAAATTGTTGCGATTCCCGGTGGGTTCAGTGCCGGAGACGAGCCGGAAGGTTCAGGGAAGTTCATTGCATCCGTATTCAGAAATCCGGCGCTTGCGGCTTCGGTTATGTCGCTGTTGAAAGAGCGCGACGGTTTAATGCTTGGGATATGCAACGGATTTCAGGCACTCGTAAAATTGGGCCTCCTGCCTTACGGAGACATTCGACCGCTGGATGAAGAGGCGCCGACACTCACGTTTAATCGCCTTGGGCGCCACGTGGCGAGAATGGCGCGCGTGCGCGTGGCCTCTGTCATGTCGCCGTGGTTGACGGAATCGGAAGTCGGCGACATTTATCAAACGGCATTTTCACACGGTGAAGGGCGTTTCTATGCGTCGGAAGACGTCTTGAAAAAACTGGCCGAAAACGGACAGGTAACGACACAGTATGTCAACCGCGAAGGTGTTCCGACTTACGACGGACAATTCAACATCAACGGTTCCGTCGATGCCATCGAAGGGATAACGTCTCCCGACGGCCGTGTATTCGGTAAAATGGGGCATGTAGAGCGCGTCGGCAATCATCTTTACAAAAATATTTACGGTGAAAAAGAGTTTGAAATCTTCAAAGCGGGCGTCAGATACTTCAAATAGTTTCATTTTTGTCGTTTTTATGTTAAAATCATCGGGTAGCGGCTCGAATGCCGTGCCGCTTTTCTAAAAACGACATATTGGAGGAGGCCTGTTATGAAAATAAAAGTAACGCTTGTGACGTTACTCGTTTTCGCACTCGCATCTGGATTCGCCTTTGCGGGCGATAGTTTGATATCGGTTAACGGTCAGTGGATTGAAAATGACGGTTGGGTGAAAATGGTCGGAAACGTACCTTACGGTCTTGTCGGTGAATTTGCCGATCGGGCGGGTGCGACGGTTTCGTGGCTGGACAATGCACACATCGCCGTTGTCAACATTGGTGAAAACTATATTACATTTTGGAACCATTCACAGGAGGCGACCGTCAACAACAAGACGATTGTGATGAGCGCGCCGACACAGACCATCGACGGCAGAATTTATGCACCTCTGGATTTTCTGACGGAACAGCTCGGTATTGATTGCACTTGGGATGCCGGATTGGCACATGCGGAAATCACGGGAGAAAATTTTGCGTTTTCTCAGAATGAAATTTATGAAGCGTCTTATACAGAAGACGATCTTCTTTGGCTCGCCAGAATCGTAGAGGCGGAAACCGGACCCAGCGCTTCGATTTACAAAAAAAGCGCTGTGGCAAATATCGTGCTCAATCGCGTTGCAGACCCGAGGTTTCCGAATACGATTTATGAAGTCATCTACCAACGCAATCAGTTTCCGCCGGCTTATTACAGCAAATTTGCCACACTCGTTCCCAGCCAGAACAGCTATTTGGGAGCCGAAAGGGCATTGCTCGGACTGGAAGCCGTTCCGGATTGTCTCTATTTCAACTACATTCCGTTTAAAGACAAAGCCGATGATTTCTACAAGTTAATAGAAGGCGATTATTTTTATTATTAAAGGGGATTATTTCGATTCTTTTAGGCACTAAAGAGTAAGCGGTTGCTATGCGACCGCTTTTTTTTATTTTTTTGAGAGACATTTTTTAAAAATTAAAAAAACCGATTTACAAATCAAGCGAAGTCATATACAATAAAAACAGAACATACGTTCTATTTCGGAGGCGCTTATGACGACACTTGAAAAACTTCAAATATTGACGGATGCGGCAAAATACGATGTGTCGTGCTCTTCGAGCGGCAGTGAGAGAAAAGCGCAAAAAGGCGGCATGGGCAATGCGGCTCTTCCCGGGATATGTCATAGTTTCACCCAAGACGGACGCTGCATTTCCCTCTTGAAAATTCTTTTTACCAATCAGTGCATCTACGACTGTGCCTATTGCATCAACCGTCGGTCGAACGATGCTGTAAAGCGAACGGCCTTCACCCCGGAAGAAGTGGTGGATTTGGTACTCCAGTTTTACAGGCGCAATTACATAGAAGGACTTTTTCTGAGCTCGGGCATCATCAGAGATGTCAATTACACCATGGAACAATTGATCGAAGTGGCCAAAACGCTCAGAGAGCGGGAACGTTTCGGCGGCTATATCCACATAAAGGGGATTCCGGGAAGCGATCCGAAGCTGATTGAGCGCGCCGGGCTGTACGTCGATCGCATGAGCATCAATGTGGAATTACCGACGACGCGCAGTTTGAGATTGCTTGCGCCGGATAAAAAGCGCATCGATATGATTGAGCCGATGAAGCTCATTCGAGAAAAAAAGGCTTCTTATTCGGCAGATGCGGGTCGATTTAAGCATGCCCCCGAATTTTTGCCGGCGGGACAGACGACACAGTTGATTGTCGGCGCAACGGATGAAGCGGACTACAGCATCATCAAATTGTCGGAGGCTTTTTACGGACGCATGGCGATGAAACGCGTGTATTATTCGTCCTATGTTCCGGTGGGTAATTTTCTGGCGCCGATCGGCGCAGGAGGCCCTATGGGCATGCTCAGAGAGCACCGCTTGTATCAAGCGGACTGGTTACTCAGATTTTACGATTTCAGAGCAGACGAAATTTTGACGCCCGAGTCGCCGAATTTAGACATGGCGATTGATCCGAAAACTCAGTGGGCGCTCAGAAACCGATCCTTTTTTCCGATGGAGATCAATCGCGTGAGCTTCAAAATGCTTTTGCGCATCCCCGGAATCGGCAATGTGACGGCGAGGCGCATTATGGCGGCCCGCCGATTCGGGCCTCTTGATTTTGACATGCTTAAGAAGATGGGCGTGGTTATGAAGCGTGCGAAATATTTTATTCTGTGTAAGGGGAAACCGTACCCCGGCATCGTCAGTTTTGATGCAGAACACCTCAGACAGCGCCTGATTGATGCGCCGAAAGCGTCACAACTCTCAATTTTTGATCTGTATTCGGGTGGAATCCAAGGAGGCGAACGCAATGGATTATCTCTATGACGGTACCTTTGAAGGGGCACTCAGCGGGGTTTACGTCATGTTTTATGACCGGAAGCCCGAGGAGGATCAGCGCCTTTTGGAGCAGCAATTTTATCAGGCGGATTGCCTGATTCCTTCCAAAGTTGTGGAAACCGACGCCGTCAGGGCGGAAAAAGTGGCGCGCTCCATTATTAAGCATTTCGGCGTCCGAGGATTTCGGCTTGTGACGACGGCATATCTCGCCGAGAATAAAGAGTATGGGACGCATCTGTTTCGCTTTCTGAAGCACGCCTATCGCATCGGAGAAGGTGCGGTGGACTGTTTGTCGGACGATGCCGTTTTGACGCTCTACAAGCATTACAACAGCGTGACGCGTGAGGTTCATCGTTTCCTTGGATTTGTGCGTTTTTCGGAGCTTGAAAACGGCGTGCTCTATGCGCAGTGTGAGCCGACGTATAACCTTTTGTCACTTATGGTGCCTCATTTTACGGAACGCCTTGGCAATCAGACATGGGTGATCCATGACACCAAGCGCAGAATGGCAGCTTTTTTTGACCAAAATACCGTTGAAATCAAACCGCTTGAATCGGTGGACGGTATCCGGCTTTCAGAGTGGGAAACCTCATATCGGAGTCTGTGGCAGGGGTACTATGATTCCGCCGCCATTGAAACCCGAAAGAGTGACAAGAGACAGCGGCAGATGATGCCGAAAAAATATTGGAAATTTCTCATAGAGAATCCGCAAAATCAACCGAATGTCTATAAATAGATTCTGAGTGTATTCCCGGTGATGTCCCAATGATGTCTCAATGATTTCTCGATGATTTTTTTCGCAATCATGGTACAATAGAAGCGATAGAAAATCGAGCGGCCGCTGGTCGTTTGACAAACAGACGGAGGATGCCATGATAGCAGTAATAGGCGGGGCGGGTTACATAGGAAGCCATGCGGTAAAGAGACTTCTCGAAAAGGGAGAGTCGGTTGCTGTATTTGATAATTTAAGTACCGGACATCGATGGGCTGTGCCGGATGCGGCATCGCTTTATGTCGGAGATTTGCGCATATCGGAAGAAGTGGACGACTTTTTTAAGCGGTATAAACCGGAGGCCGTTTTGCATTTTGGGGGGAAATCCCTTGTCGGAGAATCTGTGGAAAAGCCCATGGACTATTTTGAAACCAATGTCACCGGAACCGTTCATTTGCTGAAATCGATGGCAAAATTCGGTACCAAAAAGATCATTTTTTCGTCATCCGCATCGGTGTATGCAGGCAACGACGGAAGCCTTTTGACAGAAACGGATGCCGTCGGACCCAAGAATCCATATGGCGCTTCCAAATACATGATCGAGCAGATGCTGGACTGGGCATCGAAGGCCGGAGATTTGAAGTATGTCGCTTTGCGTTATTTCAATGTCGCCGGAGCGGACCCATCCGGAGAAATCGGAGAAGCGCACGCAATAGAAACTCACCTCGTGCCTAACGTGCTCAAAGCGGCGCTCGGTGAGACTGCCCACATTTCTATTTTCGGGACGGACTATCCGACGCCGGACGGCACTTGCATTCGGGATTATGTGCACGTCGGTGACCTGATTGAGGCGCATTTACTTGCACTGGAGTACCTCGGGCGCGGAGAAGACAGTGCTGTATTCAATCTGGGTAGCGGCACGGGTTTTTCGGTTCGCGAAATCGTCGACATTGCCTGTGAAGTAACCGGACGGGATATACCGGTTGAACTGGGGCCGCGCCGCGCGGGAGACCCGGCTAAACTGGTGGCGTCTTCGGAAAAAGCAAGGCGTATTTTGGGCTGGCAACCTCAGCGTACGGAGATTAAGACCATCGTTGAAGATGCTTGGCGCTGGCATAACAAGAAATAGAGTTGGCTTGTTGAATTGCGGATTTAATGAAGTAGAAAATGAACGCATTAAAATGGGGAACACATTTAAATAGGAAGTCTGTTAATAAAAGAAGGCATTGTTTTAGAGGTGCCTTCTTTGTTTTTTGATTCTGAATATTATTTAAAACTTCTGTAAAATAATTCGGATTCGCCTTGACGTTTGGACCAATCTTATATATCATAAAAGTACACGAATAAACAAAATCAAAATGGGAGAAATATTCGGATTTGGAGGTTGTATGAAGGTTTCAATCATTATGGGAAGCGACTCGGATTTCCCTATTGTTGAGAAGAGCATTAACATTCTGAAAGCGTTTGGCGTGACTGTAGAAGCACGTGTTTTATCGGCACATCGCACCCCACATATCGCTGTGGAGTATGCGATGTCCGCAGAGGCAAACGGCGTAGAAGTCATAATCGGCGCAGCGGGAAAAGCGGCCCACCTTCCGGGCGTTCTTGCAGGCGTCACCGTATTGCCGGTGATCGGCCTTCCGATTAAGTCTTCCACGATGGACGGTCTTGACTCTTTGCTTTCGATCGTTCAAATGCCAAGCGGTATCCCGGTTGCCACCGTGGCTATCAATGGTGCGGAAAACGCCGCATTGCTCGCCGTGCAGATTTTATCCGTGAAGTACCCGGAACTGCGTGAGAAAATGCGCGCTTACAAAGCGGAAATGGCGGAAAAGGTCTTGGAAAAAGACAATGCAATTCAATCCCGTTACTAAACGGTATATGTCAAGGAGGAACAGCGAAAATGGAAAAGCTGGAAATGCTCTATGAGGGCAAGGCAAAAAAAGTTTATAAAACGGATGACCCCAATTATTACTGGATCGAATACAAAGATGATGCAACGGCATTCAACGGTGAGAAAAAAGGAACCATCGTTGACAAGGGCATCGTTAACAATAAAATGAGTGCTTTACTCTTCAAAATGCTTGAAGAAAAAGGCGTTCCGACACACTTTGAATCTTTGGTAAATGATCGGGAACAAATCGTCAAAGCCGTCAAAATTTTACCGCTTGAAGTCATCGTTCGCAACGTAGCGGCAGGTTCTTTGGCAAAACGCCTCGGTCTTGAAGAGGGAACGCCGATGAAAAAAACCGTCCTCGAATTTTGCTATAAAAATGATGAACTCGGCGACCCGATGGTTAACGACGATCACATCTTTGCCATGGATTTTGCGACGGAACTGCAACTGGAAACCATTAAGCATTACGCTTATAAGGTCAATGAATTGTTGAAAGCATTTTTCATCAAACGCGGACTCAAATTGATTGATTTTAAACTTGAATTCGGTGTTTATGAGGGAAAAGTGATTCTTGCCGATGAAATTTCTCCGGATACATGCAGACTTTGGGATGCGGAGACGAATAAAAAAATGGATAAAGATCGTTTCAGAAGAGATTTAGGGGATGTTGAAGCGGTGTATCAGGAAGTGCTCGGTAGGATTCAGGGCTAGCCTTTGGAGGAAAATAATGAAGTGCAATTGCAAAAATCAGACCTGTGATCAGGTCGGCTTGGAATTCGAGCAGGATGTTCTTCACGAAGAGTGCGGCGTTATCGGTATTTATGCACCCGGAAATCCGTCTATCTCACAGATGTTGGGTTTCGGACTCGTCGCATTGCAACACCGCGGTCAAGAGAGCGCGGGTATTGCCGTACTAAAAGACAACAGAATGCAATATTATAAAGAAATGGGCTTAGTTCAAGAGGTTTTCAACAATGAAATTCTGGATCGATTGCCTGCAGACATCGGCGTCGGACACGTGCGTTACTCCACTACGGGAGAAAGCTACGTATCCAACGCTCAACCGCTCGTTGTACGCTACAAAGGGGGCAGTATAGCCCTGGCACACAACGGGAATTTGGTGAATGCGGAAGCAATTCGAAGCCGCCTCGAGGATGAAGGCTCTATTTTTCAGACCTCAATTGATACGGAGGTCATCGCCAATTTAATTGCAAAAAATTATCATTTGGGAATGAAAGAAGCGGTTATTGAATCGCTGAAAGAAATCAGAGGCTCCTATGCTCTGGTCATTATCATCGACAATATGCTGATCGGCGTCAGAGATCCGAACGGACTCCGACCGCTGGCACTCGGAAAAATCGACGGCGGCTATGTGCTCGCTTCCGAAACGTGTGCACTGGATGTCGTTGGCGCGGAATTCGTTCGGGATATCGAACCCGGGGAAGTTGTCGTCATTGACAACAATGCCATTGAATCCATTCGTTTCGGGAAAGGGACGCGCAAGGCCGTCTGTTCTTTTGAATACGTTTATTTTGCAAGGCCGGACAGCGTCATCGACGGAAAAAATGTATTCCTCACACGGAAAGCGGCCGGAAAAATTCTGGCACAGGAAGCGCCGGTGGAAGCCGATATGGTCATTGCCGTACCGGATTCCGGAATTGCCGCGGCGATCGGATACGCGGAAGAATCCGGTATTCCGTTTGACATCGGTCTCATTAAAAACAAATACCTCGGACGGACCTTTATCCAACCGGATCAAAAGTCCAGGGAGCTTGCCGTACGTCTCAAGCTCAACGTTATGAAAGAAAATATTGCCGGAAAACGCCTCATCCTGATTGACGACTCCATCGTTCGCGGGACGACGAGCCGCCGTATTGTCAATATGCTCAAGGCGGGTGGTGCAAAAGAAGTACACATTCGCGTCAGTTCACCGCCGGTAACACATTCCTGTTATTTCGGAATTGATACACCGAATCGTTCACAACTCGTCGGTGCCACACATACGCTGGAAGAAATCCGAGAAATGGTCGGCGCGGACAGTTTGGCTTATCTCAGTGATGCCGGATTGGTTCGATCAATCGGCATGGCTCGAGAAGAATTGTGTACGGCTTGTTTCAGCGGAGAATATCCGATGGATGTTCCGAACGAAGCCAATAAATTTGTCTTTGAAGTGCTGTAACGGAAAAGCAAAAAAATAAATTTTGGGAGAAAGACATGAACGACAATCAATTGACTTACGCCGATGCGGGCGTTGATGTCAAGGAAGGCGCGCGTGCCGTAGAGCTCATGAAGCGCCATGTCAAAGAAACGTTCAACGATCAAGTGATCGGTGACTTAGGCAGCTTTGGGGGGCTTCTCAGATTGAGCGGATCATTTGAGAGCCCGGTTCTCGTCGCGGGAACCGACGGCGTCGGAACGAAACTCAAGATTGCATTTCTCATGGACAAACACGACACCGTAGGGCAAGATCTCGTCGCCATGTGCGTGAATGATATTTTGTGCCAGGGGGCCACACCGTTATTCTTTTTAGATTATTTGGCAACCGGTCATTTGGAAGCAGAAAAAGCGGCGGACATTGTAAAAGGGATCACAGATGGATGCAAGCTTTCAAAAATGCCGCTTTTGGGCGGAGAAACAGCAGAAATGCCGGGGTTTTATCAACCCGGAGAGTACGATATGGCGGGTTTTGCCGTCGGGGTCGTCGATGAAAAACGCATTGTTACGGGCGCGTCGATTAAACCCGGCGATGTGATCATCGGGTTGGCTTCCAGCGGCGTTCATTCCAATGGCTATTCTTTGGTGAGAAAACTTTGCTTTGATAAATTGAAATTGACGGTAGAGAGTCAAGTAGAAGCCCTTGGCGGATCGCTCGGCGAGGCATTGCTCGAGCCGACGCGCATTTACGTTCAGTCGGTTTTAAAAGTACTGGAAACCGTTTCGGTCAAAGGTATGGTTCACATGACCGGCGGCGGATTCTTTGAAAATATTCCGCGTATTCTGCCGGAAGGAATGACGGCAAAAATGACGCTCGGCAGTTGGTCGATGCCTCCCATTTTCAGTTGGATGCAGGAGCAGGGAGACATTAAACGCGACGAAATGTACGGGACGTTTAATATGGGACTCGGATTTTTGATGGTCGTTGATTCGGCTGATGTCGATGCCGTCATGGAAAGCCTCGCGTCGTCCGGAGAAAAAGCTTATCGCGTCGGAGAGATTGTACCGACCGGTGCGGACGGAGAGCGGGTGCAATTATGGGAAGGCTGAAGCTCGCAGTCCTCATATCCGGCGGCGGAACGAATTTACAGGCGATTATAGATGCTGTAGCGGCGGGTATTGTCCGCGCGGATATCGCCTGTGTTATCTCTGACAGAAAAGAAGCTTACGGACTGGAACGTGCTCAAAAGGCCGGTATTGAAACGCGATACATCGGCAAGGGCAATTACCCGGAACGAAAGGCACGCCAAGAAGCGCTCTGTGAACTTTTGGAGACTTTAGAACCGGATTTGATCGTCTTGGCCGGGTATTTAAGCATTCTCCCGGAAGCGGTGACTCAGCGGTTTGCGAGAAGAATTATCAATGTGCACCCTTCGTTGATTCCGAAGTACTGCGGCAAGGGTTTTTATGGGCATTACGTCCATGAAGCGGTTTTGGAAGGCGGCGAATCCGAATCGGGTGCCACTGTTCACTTTGTCGATCAAGGTGTCGATACAGGAGAAATTATTGTACAAGAGCGCGTTCCCGTCCTCTCGGATGATACGGCCGAAACGCTGGCGGCGCGTGTTTTAAAGGTAGAACACAGAATCTTGGTCAATACCCTCAAGAATTTCTCAGAGGGAAAAATAGAGCTTGGAGGCTTTTTGGAGACGGCCTCTCGGGAGGAAGGAAATGAAGTATAGAGCATTAATCAGTGTTTCGGATAAGACCGGGGTTGTTGAATTTGCATCGGCGCTCGCTGAATTGGGTGTGGAACTCATTTCGACGGGCGGCACGGAAAGCATTTTGAAAAAATCCGGTGTTGCGGTAAAAAACATCAGTGAAGTGACAGGATTTCCGGAGTGCCTTGACGGGCGCGTAAAAACGCTTCATCCGAAAGTACACGGCGGCATTCTCGCGATGCGAGACAATCCGGACCATATGTTGCAGCTCGAAACGCTCGGCATCGAAACCATTGATTTTGTCATCATCAATCTTTACCCTTTCAAAGAGACGATTTCAAAATCAGACGTAACCTTAGAAGATGCCATTGAAAATATTGATATCGGCGGACCGACAATGCTCAGATCGGCTGCAAAAAATCACAAAGACGTCGTTGTCGTCGTCGATCCGAGTGATTATGAAGCGGTTCTCAAAGCGTTTAAATCCGGCACGATCAGTTATGAGATGAAATACGATCTCGCCCTCAAAGTATTTGAACACACGGCTTATTATGATGCGATGATCGCGGATTATCTGAGAAAGCAAGCAGGCAAGAGCCCAATGCCGAATAAGCTGACTTTAACTTATGAAAAAGTTCAGGATATGCGCTACGGTGAAAACCCGCATCAAAAAGCTTCTTTCTATAAAGAAGTGTTTACCGTTTCGGGCACGCTTCCGGACGCGAAACAGCTTCACGGTAAAGAATTGTCTTTCAATAACATCAACGATACCAATGCGGCGATTGCACTGCTTAAAGAATTTGATCGCCCGACGGCGGTTGCCGTTAAACATGCGGTACCGTGCGGCGTCGGAACAGGATATGACATTCATCAAGCGTATACAAAAGCATATGATTGTGATCCGCAGTCTATTTTTGGAGGCATTGTTGCTCTGAACAGACGCGTGGACGTGAAAACGGCCGAAAAGATGGCTGAAATTTTCCTCGAAGTCATCATTGCACCGGAATATGAGCCGGACGCACTTGAAGTCCTTATGAAAAAGAAAAATGTACGGATTATGCTCCTTGAACGCATTGAAGCGCCACTGCCTTCCGATGCGCTGGAAATGAAAAAAGTCATGGGCGGCATGCTCGTTCAAGAACCGGATCGTCTGCTTCTAGAGGGAGAACCGCGCGTCGTGACGGAACGCATTCCGACGAAAAAAGAAATGGAAGAGCTCATGTTTGCATGGACGGTTTGCAAACACGTAAAATCCAACGGCATCGTTATTTCCAAAGACGGTCAAACGCTGGGACTCGGACAAGGCCAAGTCAGCCGTGTATGGGCAGCGGAAAATGCCATCCGACAATCCAATTTCCCGACAAAGGGTTCGGTTTTGGCATCGGATGCGTTTTTCCCGTTCGGAGACAGTATTCGTGAAGCGGCAAAAGCCGGCATCACGGCAGTCATTCAACCGGGTGGTTCGGTACGCGACCAAGAAGTCATCGACGAAGCCAACAAATATGGCATTGCCATGGTATTTACTGGCATGCGCCACTTTAAGCACTAGGGGGTCTGCATGAAAATTTTGTTGATTGGAAGCGGCGGGCGTGAGCACGCAATTGCTTGGAAGCTCAAGCAAAGTGCCGAACCGGTGACGCTTTTCATCGCGCCTGGGAATGCGGGCATGTCCGCCCTCGGACGCTGTGTGGACATCGCGGTGGACAATATTGACGGACTGGTTCGATTTGCTTCGGACAATGCCATTGACCTGACGGTCGTCGGTCCTGAATTGCCGCTCGTCTTGGGCGTCGTGGATGCGTTTGAAGCCAAAGGTCTCAAAATCATCGGGCCCAATCGATACGCCGCTCAGTTTGAAGGCAGCAAAGATTTTACAAAGGCATTTTTAATGCGTCACAATATACCGACGGCGGCATATGATACGTTTACAACACTCGATGAGGCGATTGCGGCACTGGATCGATTTGGATTTCCGGTCGTGGTCAAAGCTGATGGACTCGCGGCGGGAAAAGGTGTCATTATTGCGCAAAATCACGAAGAAGCGGAAAAAGCTGTTCGTGAAATGATGGCGGACAAAGTTTTCGGAGAAGCGGGAAGCCGCATTGTACTTGAAGCGTTTTTAACGGGGATTGAGGCGTCCATCCTGTGCTTTGTGGATGGGAAGACCATTTTGCCGATGTCCCCCGCACAAGACTATAAACGTGCATTTGATGATGACAAAGGGCTCAATACCGGCGGTATGGGGACCTATTCTCCGAGCCGTGTTATTGACGATGCGATGATGAAACGTATTGATGATGAATTGCTTCAACCTTTCTTAAAAGGCATTCAAGCCGAAGAAATTACTTTTAAAGGCGTTCTATTTGTGGGCGTCATGATTAAAGGTGATGACATCAAGGTTCTTGAATACAATGTGAGGCTGGGCGACCCTGAAACCGAAGTGACACTCCCGAGAATGGAAAACGATTTGGTCGAAATTTTTGAAGCCATGCTGGAAGAGCGACTTTCGGAGATTACGTTGACGTGGCGTCCCGAAAATGCCGTTTGCGTGATTTTGGCTTCCGGCGGATATCCCGAGAAATATGCAAAAGGGTATCCGATCACCGGGCTTGAAGACGCTTTGAAAACGCCGGGATTGGTGGATGTTTTTCACTGCGGGACGAAACAATCCGGTGAAGCGGTGCTGACAAACGGGGGACGCGTTCTCGGCGTGACGGCTCTTGGAAAAACGATTGACGAAGCGCGTCAGAATGCTTATGCCGCAACTGAAAAGATTCGGTTTGAAGGGGCATTTTTCAGAAAAGACATCGGAATTGTCAGAGGACACTAAAGATTGAATTCCAACTTGCAAGACTGAATAAAAAGTAAAAGCGGACTGTCAAGTCCGCTTTTTTTATGATGTATTTTATAGTGATCTTGTCGCCTTCTCCAGCCACTGCTTTTCGGCATCGTTCAGCCGAGGTGCCAGGCGTGTGTAAACGTTTTTATGATAGTCGTTGAGCTGATTTGTTTCTTCGTCTGTCAATAGGGTTTTGTCAATGGCGTTTAAGTCAATCGGGCAGACGGTGAACGGTTCAAACTTGAAAAAAGTTCCGAAATCATTGCTTGTATAAGGAACGACGTAGAGCGTATTTTCAATGCGGATGCCGTATTCTCCCTTTCGGTAAACACCCGGTTCATCTGTGACGACCATGCCCGGAATCAAGGGGACATCCGACGGGTTCATCGAGATGCGGTGCGGGCCTTCGTGAACGGCGAGGTAAAAACCATGGCCGTGACCGGTGCCACTCTTGTAGTCCATGGCATTTTGCCACATGGGCATTCTTGCGATGGTATCGAGATGCGTTCCGGTTGCGCCTTCCAAGAAAATGGCGCGTTGAAGGGCGAGCATGCTTTTCAGCGTCAGGGTGAAATCCCGTTTTTGCTGATCGGTCAGTGGTCCGAGCGCGATGGTTCGCGTGATGTCTGTCGTCCCGTTGAGGTATTGCCCGCCGGAATCGATCAAGAGAAAGTTTTCCGGTGCAAGTGTATAGGCAGATTCTTTGGTGGCGCGGTAGTGCATAATGGCGCCGTGATCTTTATAAGCGGCAATGGTGTGGAAGCTCGTCATTCTGAAGAGCGGATTCTTTTTGCGCTGACCTGTGATTTTCGCGTCAACATCGAGTTCGTTCAGCGTGGTAACATCCTGTTCGGACAGCCATGAAAAGAATCGAACGACAGCGGCGCCGTCTTCAGTGTAGCATTCTTTCAAGTGTTCAAGTTCCACATCAGATTTGACCGCTTTGAAATGTGTACTCGGGTTGCGCTTTCCTACAATTTTAAAGCGATTTTTAAGGATGTCATAGAGCTGATACGGTGTGCTCGCCTTTTCAATGAGTATGGCTGTGCCATCGTTTTCAAGGGCTTCTAGGTCATAGACCAAATCTTCGTATAGTTTGACGAGAACGTCGTTTTTATGCAGGTATTCAATGATTTTTTTGTTGAGTTTTAACGGATCGACATAGAGAATGGTTTGCGTCTCATCCAAAAAAAGATAAGAAAGGAAAAACGGATTGTTTTGAATGTCGCGCCCTCTGAGGTTTAAAGCCCACGCAATATCGTCGAGCTTTGAAATCAAATGTTTTTGCGCGCCGTTTGCATGCATGGCTTCGCGAATTCGACCGATTTTTTCACGTGCGGAAGCGCCACTGTATTTTTCAGGGAGTAGGTAGATTTTTTCTGACGGTAAATAAGGTCGGTTGAGCCAAATTTTATCAATAATATTGCTTGTGAAATCCAGTGCCACAGCATCCTCAAAGGAATTGAGAATGGATTCGGCTTCGCTTGTCATGTATTGAAATCCGTTAAACCCGATGACACATGGTTTTGCCAGATTTTGATCCAACCATTCGACTAAAGTCGGTTCCCCGGGGATTCCCGAACGGATCAGTTTGTAGCCGCTTTCTTTTAATTCTTCCGCTGCTTGTATGAAATAGCGACCGTCCGTCCAGAGGACGCAGTCCGACTGTGTGATGACGGCAGTCCCGGCGGAACCGGTGAATCCCGTAACCCATTGTCGTGTCTTGTAGTATTCGGGAAGATATTCGCTGCCGTGCGGATCGCTTGTCGGAACAATGTAGGCATCGATTCCGGAAGCGTTCATCTCATCACGAATTAATTTTATCTTTTGACTAAAATCCATAGTGCACCTCCACGATATACATTGTATACGGTGTACGAAAAGGTTTCAATGGGGTGGGACAAAAAAATGGCCGCTCTACGAAAAAAAAGGCCTTTCGGCCTTTTCAAAGTCAATTTGCATGTTGGTTGATGTCTTTTTTTATTGATGCCTCTGCTTATTGATGTCCTCTTTCCGGAACGATGCAGATGAATTTAAAATCCCCGGCACCTGTATTTGAGAATTGATGCATGGCATTGGCAGGAACATAAGCAAATCCGCCGGCTTCTACTTCGTGGATGTCATCACCGATGCGGATGGTGCCTTTTCCTTCGATGACATAATTGATATGCGGCCAGTCGTGTGCATGTTCGGGAGAGTGACCTCCTTCGCCCAGTTCGATGACGCGCATAACATAGCCTTCCCAACCTTCGGCAGGGGAAACAAGAACTTTCATAGCGGCATTGACAGCAGCCGGATTCATAATTTTAGCGGCTTCTAAATTTTTAAAATTTCCGACGATCATAAGGCCCTCCTTAATAAGTGTTGCTTCTATTATAACAGATTTTTTTCAAAAACGCATTTATTTAGTGACTCTAAATATTTGTGAGACGAATCACTTTATGATATAATGAGGACGAAAAAATAATGACTGAAAAAGATGACGAAAAATGGAGCTGAGAAGATTATGAACCACGTTGAAAAAAGGCAATTGATTCTCCATGGCAATATGAAGCGGGTTATATTGACGCTTGCACTGCCGGTAATGCTGAATAATTTTATACAGACACTTTACAATCTCACCGATACTTTTTTCGTCGGACAAATCGGCGGAAATGAAGTGGCCGGTGTTCAGTTTGTATGGCCTCTGATTTTTCTCGTACTCTCCTTCGGGATCGGCATGTCGGTGGCGACGTCTTCGTTGATTGCGCAGCACATCGGTGCGGGAAGTCTTGAAAAGGCTAAACGGACAGCGGGGCAGGCGATTCTTTTTCTGTTCTTTTTATCGATTGTTCTCGGAGGAATCGGTGCTGCGCTTGCAGGGTCCATCGTTCGGTGGATGGGGGCGACAGGATCGTTGTATGAAAACGGAGCGACTTACCTTCGCATTATGTTTCTCGGTATGCCGACGACGTTTATGATCAATACATTTAATGCTGTCAAGCAGGGGCAAGGGGATACGGTTTCACCGATGATTTTGGGTGGCGTTTCGGTGGTTTTTAATATTATATTAGACCCGATTTTTATCTTTGTCTTAGGCTATGGCATCGCCGGTGCGGCTTATGCAACCGTGATTGCAAAGGGTGTCTTTGCAGCAATCGGCATCGCTTCGGTTTTTAGCCCTAAGCAGAGTATGAAGATTGATCTGGCGGATTTAAAGCCTGATCTTGAATACCTTGCGCCTATTATAAAAGTCGGGTTACCATCCTCTCTCGGACAGGCCACAACAGCGCTCGGGTTTACCATTCTCAATGTTTTCTTGGTGGCATTCGGCGATGTGACATTGACGGCTTTTGCCGTAGGCAATCGCGTCAGTTCGCTGATTATGATGCCGGCAATGGGTATCGGGAGCGCACTGGCAACGGTTGTCGGACAGAATTTGGGTGCGGATGACATCGGGCGAGCCCGTTCGGCTGTCCGAAACAGTCTGGGATTGAGCATCGGAATATTGCTCATTGGCGGCAGTATTATGTTCCCGTTTTCAGAGCGTATTGTAGAGGCATTTATCAAAGATCCAGAGACGGTACAGAGCGGAACGGAATATCTGCGCATGATTATTTTGGGGATTCCTCTGATGGGGATTTTTCAAATCTTGATCGGAACATTTCAAGGATCGGGGCATACGCTTTCGGCGATGGTCATTATGATGGGGCGCCTTTGGGGCATTCGAATCCCGGTGGTCATGTACATGAGTCGCACGCCCGGTTTCAGTCCTTCTTACATATGGTATGCCATGATTTTCAGCAATTTGGTGATTTGCCTGATCGGAACGGCCATTTATGCAACCGGAAGGTGGCAACACAAAGTGGTTGAAGAATCTGCCGTTGAGGACGAAATAATCAGTGAACCGATCGGCTGATAATTTATTGACAATCGGTTGACATAAATAAAAAACGGTGCTATACTGACAGCATAAAGAATCTTCAGGGCGGGGTGTAAGTCCCCACCGGCGGTAAAGCCCGCGAGCCGAAAGGTTGATCCGGTTAAATTCCGGAGCCGACAGTTAAAGTCTGGATGGAAGAAGAGGTTTATGTCACGTACAATTCCCTGAAGTACATGCTTTAGGGAATTTTTTTATGCCTTAGGCGAAAAAACCTAAAGCCATCATAAACCCGATTTATTTTAAGGAGGTTTTATTATGGTTTCTCACACAACAAAAGGGCTGTCGGTTTCTCAAATGACAAAGGTTGCAATGCTGAGTGTTCTGTCTTTCGTCTTGATTCAATTTGAACTGATTGTACCGATCTTTCCGGGATTTTTGAAAATTGATGCCAGTGATCTGCCGGCGCTCATTGCGGGATTTGCAATGGGACCGCTTGCGGGAATTGCCGTAGAGGCGATTAAAAACATGCTCCACCTGTTCCAAACGTCCACAGGCGGCGTTGGTGAACTCGCCAATTTCCTGATCGGAACGGCAATGGTTGCACCTGCTGCGCTGATTTACAAGCATTCAAAATCACGCCGTACCGCGATGATCGGACTGATTGTCGGCACGGTGGCCATGGCCGCTGTAGGCGCGCTTGCCAACTACTTTGTATTGATTCCGTTTTACACGAATTTTATGCCGATCGAAGCGATTGTCGGCATGGGAACAGCCGTCAATGCGTCCATCAATTCCATAGAAACGCTGGTTGTCTTTGGAATCGTACCGTTCAACTTGTTTAAAGGCGTTGTCCTGTCGGCACTGACCCTTGTGCTATACAAACACATTTCGCCGATTTTATCAAAATAACAAAATAGTAGCATAGTAACATAGTAAAACAGTAAAATAATAGTATCATCAAAAAAGCCTCACGTGCAGTCGTTTTGAACTGCCGGAGGCTTTTTTTATGCAATGAAATTTTGACGATTGATTTTACAAAATAAAGGATAGACAGTATGACCCGGATGGGACATCGTATGTGACGATTAGCCTTCTATACTTTTTTTAAGTGTGCCTACTAAAAGAGCGGTCAATACGGTTCCTGCAACGATGGCGATCAGGTAGCCGAAGATGTTTTCAACGGCAAAGAAGACGAAGATGCCGCCGTGAGGAACGGCGAGTGTTGCTTTGAAAGCCATACTGAGTGCACCGGTGAGGGCACTTCCTATCATAATGGAAGGGATGACGCGAATCGGGTCTGCGGCGGCAAATGGGATGGCACCTTCCGTAATAAAGCTGGCACCCAAAACCCAAGCGGCTTTACCGGCTTCTTTTTCGGCGACGGTGAATTTATTCTTAAATAAAACCGTTGCCAGTGCAAGTCCGAGCGGAGGTACCATTCCGGCTGCCATAACGGCTGCCATGACCATGGAACCCGTTCCGATTGCTGCGGTGAGTGTGCCGGTGCCGAAAGCATAAGCGGCTTTATTAATTGGGCCGCCCATATCGACTGCCATCATGAGGCCGAGAATGAGGCCGAGAATGATTGCGTTTGATCCGGACATGCCTTGCAGAAAGTTAATCATGGCCGTGTTGATTGCGGCAACCGGTTGTCCGATGACATAGAATAAAATCAAACCGGTAGCCAAGGTACCGAGAACCGGAATGACGAGAACCGGCATAATCCCTTGAAGATTTTTAGGCAGTTTAATGTATTTTTTAATGAGAAGGGCGAGGTAACCTGCCAGGAAACCGGCGACAAGACCTCCGAGGAAGCCGGAATTCAACTGCATGGCGACGGCGCCTCCGATCATACCTGGTGCAAGACCTGGGCGATCGGCGATTGAAAAGGCGATGTAACCGGCTAAGATCGGAATCATGAGCCCGAATGCACCGGACCCACCGCCGATGTTCATCAGGTAAGCGGCAAGGGAGCCTTCCTGTTCAAACGCGTTGTAACCGAAAATAAAACTGATCGCGATGGCAATACCACCTGCAACGACAAAAGGAATCATAAAGGAAACGCCGTTCATCAGATGTTTGTAGACGCCTTTTCGCTCAGCGCTCTTTTGAGACTTGATTTGACTGACTTGATCGGCCAGATCGCCGTAAAGATCGGCTTTAAGAGATTGTTCAATCAAACCGCCGGCATCTTTCAGTGCTTCCGCTACAGGGACATTGATGAGTCTTTTGCCTGCAAAACGTTCCATCGGAACAGCCGTATCGCAGGCGAGTACAATGGCGTCGGCGCTTGCAATGTCTTCTGCAGACAATTCGTTTTCGACACCGACAGATCCTCTTGTTTCAACTTTGATGTCATAGCCTTTCCCTTTTGCAGCTTCTTCAAGGGCTTCGGCTGCCATATAGGTGTGTGCAATGCCGGTAGGGCAGGCGGTAACCGCTAAAATTTTCATAATTTACCTCCTTCAAAATTATGATTTATTTAAAGCAGAAAGGAATAAATGGGATGAATCGTTTAATATGAATTAAAATGGGAATGAGTGCGTCCTCTCAGCCTTAGTTCATAGAAAAAACCGTTCTGTGAATGATTGTTTTTTATGCGTATCAATAGGGATTATAGGTGAACAATTTGAATGCGATCTAAAAAGGCATCCGATTCCGATTTTTCAAAAGCCTCGGTTCCGGATTTTCCGACGGCAAGGGCACCGCAAGCGGCTCCGTAAGCCAGTGCTTTTGAAGGATCATCAAAAGAGACGAGTCCGTAGATAAATCCGGCGACCATGGAATCCCCGGCGCCGACGGTACTTTTGACGGGGACGCGGATCGGAAGGGCCTTCCAAGCTTCATCGGCGCTGACTAAAAGGCTTCCGTCTCCGCCCATGGAAACGAGAATATAAGTCAATCGATAGCGCTCGATCAATCGCTTGCACTCTTCAATGATCTCGGCATCCGTTTTAAGGGGCTTTCCAAGGGCATTTTCAAGTTCGTGAAGATTGGGTTTGATTAGAAAGGGAGATGCCTCAAGTGCCTGGACAAGCAACTCGCCTTCCGCATCGACGACGATTCGGGTATATTCGTTAAACTGACGAATCATGTCGCGATACAGCGTTTTGGGTGTACCAGTGGGTGCACTGCCGCTCAAAATCAGATAATCACTTTGCTCGGCATAGAGCGCAAGTTTATCAAAAAGAATCTGAATGTCATTTTCAGAAACCATGAATCCCGGGTCGTTGATATCGGTTGTCTCGCTTTTGCTGAGATCGACCAGTTTGATATTGGTACGCGTCAGCGCGTTGATCGCGACAAAATCTTTTTTAAAAACAGAGTCTTTAAGCAGGGTGTGGACATAATTGGCGTTTTGACTACCTATAAATCCGATGGCTGTAATGGGAATATCCAAGTGACTCAACAACTTGGCGACGTTGATGCCCTTTCCTCCCATATCTTCCCGAACAGCGGATGCGCGATTGATCTCACCCGGCTCGAAATGGTCGAAAGTCATGGTTTTATCGATGGCGGGGTTTAAAGTAACGGTAGTAATCATGCGGCCTCCTTGAAGGGAATACCCGTGTAAAAGAAACTAAGCGAATAAAATTTCAATATCATTTTCTTCAAAACGTGCGGATATGGCGGTATCCAGCCCGGAATCGGAGATAATAAAATCAGCCATGGCGATTTGTGCAATCTGACAAACATTAATTTTATTGAATTTTGTGTGATCGGCCAGAATATAACGCGTCTTTGCCGATTGGAGCATGGCCTTTTTTATTAAAGCTTCCTCCAGGTCCGGCGTTGTAAATCCGTTTTCCGGGGTAATGCCGTTGACGCCGATGAAGGCGTGATGGACGTTAAATGATTCGACAAAACGGATGGCGGCTGAGCCAACGGTGGCCAGTGTTTGGTTTCTGAGTTTCCCGCCAACCAGATAGACGGTTACCTTCGGATTGTCCGAGAGGGCATTGGCAATCATCGTGGCATTGGTGATGACAGTCAGAGACAAATCGGATTTTCCGATGAGCTTTGCCAGTTCAATGGTAGTCGTGCCTGCATCGATCATCAGGCTGTCATGGGGCCTGATTTGCTCAAAAGCTTTCTTTGCAATGGCTTTTTTCTCAAATAAATGTAGATTTTCTTTTTGTTTCACACTGGCTTCATCTTCAAGCGTGACCGGGTCACCGATGAGTGCACCGCCGTGTGTTCGAACGATTTTTCCCTGTTCTTCAAGCAACGAAAGGTCCCTACGAATGGTTGCCTCTGAAGCGTTGAGCTGATCACAGAGTTGTTTGACGCTGATGCTTTGATTGGCTTTGAGCAGTTCTACAATAAGAAGTCTTCTTTCTCCCGGCAACATAGGGGTGCTCCTTTCTAGAGGGGAAGTATCGACGGATCAGGCTGATTTATTAAACCGGTATTTGATTGTGAATTAAATAGACAAAAGATCGTTTTCTCGCATGACTTCAATTAAATCGGCCGGCGTAGTGACAGAGCGCAGGGCTTCTCGGAAAGGGGCTTTCATCAATTTTCTGGAGAGCGCGGCCAAAATGCGCAAATGGGTTTCTCCGGTTTCTTCTTCGGGAACACCGATCATGAAAATCAAATCGATCGGTTCTCCGTCAAGGGATTGCCAGTCCATGGATTTTACAGTGGCAAAGAGCAGGACAGGTTCATTGACGGCATTGGTTCTGCCGTGTGGAATGGCAACGCCGAAGCCGACTCCGGTGCTGTACTCGGCTTCGCGATGGAGTACGGATTCAATGTATTTGTCTTGATCGTTAATACGGCCTTCTTTGTAGGCCAGAGCGGCAAGTTTACGGATGGCGTCTTCTTTAGAGGTCGCTTCAAGGTTTAAAGCGACGAGATGCTCATTAATTAACATAGGAACCTCCTCATAGGTTAAATCGTTTCTCTTCCGGTTCTCTTCTTGTATCTTATTATATACTCAGGAACACGCGTTTTAAACCTATTTTAATCAAAAACAATCATTTTGTAGATATAATACAATCTAATTCAATCGTAATATGATTGATAATGATTGAAAATGATGGTTGTATGGAAAAATGTACTAAAAAAAGCCTTCGATTGCTCGAAGGCCTTTTGGAGCGTTGCATGAACGCCATTAAATTTTGTAGTTGTTCAATTCCGTTTTGAGGAATGAAGCGACTTTCTCCAGTTCGGCAATACTGTCGAGGAGATTTTGAATTTCTGAAGAGAAATGTGTAACGTTTGCACTCATTTCCTGAGAAGTAGCGGAGTTTTCTTCTGCAATGGCAGCCAGAGTGTGCATATTCTCGAAGACATGATTGATCTTATTGGTTTCATCGGAAAGTTGTTTTGAAATTTCAGAAATGGATTCCGAAACGACTTTAATGCGCGAAGCGGAAACTTTACTTTCCTCTGTCACGGAAGCCATGGTTTTGGTTCCGTTATCGAGTTCGATAAACTGATCATTGACCTGTTTTACCATGAAATCGACACCATGCGTAAATTGTTTAAGGTTGTTGTTGATGGTGCTGACAGCTTCCTTTGAATCTTCTGCGAGTTTTCGGATTTCTTCGGCAACGACGCTGAATCCGCGACCCATTTCGCCTGCACGTGCGGCTTCAATAGAAGCGTTGAGTGCGAGGAGGTTTGTCTGTTCGGCAATGCTCTCAACCGTACTGACAATGGCTGTGATGTCGGATACTTTTTTAGAAAGTTCTTTTCCCTGCGTATTGACTTCTCCGAAGCGGTCTTTAACCAAGTTCAGGTTGTTGAAAACACGTTCCAAATCGTTGAAGGAAACCTCGATTTGTTCAACCGCGGACTCAAGACTTTGCTTGCCTTCGAGCTCTTTTTGACTGATTTTGTTGAGCGTTTCGATGTTGTCGGCGAGAATGCCTACGGAATTATCCGTTTCCATTGCCTGGTGCGTTGCACCTTCTGCGACTTCTTGAACAGAGCTGGCGATGAGATCAGCCACTTCGTTCATGTTTTGAGCAACGGTAGCAAATTTTTCAGTGAACGAATAAAGGTCATCCATCCCGCCTTTAAAGTAGGTAAATTCGGCGCGGAGGTTATCCTTCATTGACATAACGGATTTGTAAAAGTCTTCGATTTCATCTCCCGTAGAAACGACCAAATCTTCGGAAAGATTCAGGTTTTCAATTTTTTTGAGTTCCCCGGAGACGTCTCGGAGCGGTGAAGCAACAGCGATTCCCAAAACGGCAGCCAGAATGAACCCGACAATCGGCGTCGCAATGAGAAGCGGAATGTTTTGTGTTCCGTTGAGCAAGAAAATCATCAGTGCGGTGACTAAAGTCGACGGAATAAATACTTTGAGGAGCATATTGTGAATGATACCAAATGTAAGGAATCGACTTAAGCGATAATTTTTGTATGTCTTGATGCCCTTTTCAAACTTGAGGTGAATTTTGGCCACATGTGTGCCGTCGGATTCAACTGTGTGGTCGACGAGTTCGGCTTCAATGGTTTCATTGAAGTGCTTTCCAACGCCTTCGATCAAGCCCATCAGATATTCCATCAGCCCGCGCTTGGAACGATAGGTGATGTACATGCTCTTTTCTCCGGATTCTTCCGGAATAAGTCTCGGTGGCTTTGCACCCGGGATCATCTTTGTCAATTGTGAATGCACACGATCCATCATGATAAGAAATCCCATGGCGGAGGACTTATCAAAATAAGAGGGGAACCATTTGTAAAATGATTCGATGTTATTTTGTCCGATTTTACGCCAGATCTGATCAGTAGTAAGGCCTTGCTTATCTGCGAAAGCTTTCATGAGTGAAAAGATTTTAGGGTCTTCAATTTCTTCGAGCGGTGAAATGATTCGTGCGGGGTCCCAGCCTTCTTTGAGCAGAACGGCATTTTTTGTGTCTTCACCGTACAATGCTGTGATGGTATTCAGCCATATGTTGACTACGGTTCCTTTCATACTTCTTCCCCTTCTATAAAATTTGTTATCTATATTATATTCGATTATTTGAGAAAAGGAATAACAATTTGTGAAAGTTTAATAAAGAATTATCATAAGCTGTGATAAAATAATAGGACGAGAAAATAAATCGGAGGTGGATTCAGACGTGATTTTAAATTTGACTTTTTTGATGATCCTTTATGCAACGATTCGGTTTGCTCTGAAAACCTCTGATACAAAATCGATGATTCGCTCTGCTTGGGATGGCCTTTTTTATATTGTGGCAGTACTCCTCATCATTCTGAAAGCAGAGTGGGCACTCCGCATGTTTGCGGGCTTTGGTATTTTGATGATTTTATTCAAAGAACGCTCCGGCGATAAAGCGTTGCACTGGAAACTGGTTGAAGATGGTTTGATCTTTGTGACGCTTATGGCAACGATGATCGGATTTTCAAGCGCGGCGTGGATTTTTGCGGGACTGCTCGTGATCTTTTATTCACTTCGTTTTCCGATGCAGCAGGAAGTGGTTTTTAAAGAGTCTCCGATTGAAGCGCTGATTGCGCCGCTGAAAGCCTGCAATGCTGTTGAAAGAGAATTGCTTTCAGGCATGAGGGAGGGGAGTTTTGCAATCAACAGATCCCTGTGTTTTGAGGGATTGATCAGTGATCAGGCAAAAGTATTGTTTCCGAATTGTGTCGAGGGCAGCGCTGTATCGGAAGTGCTTTTTCCTGAAGACGATGGGGAAGCGCGGAAATTCAAAGCCGCATTGGCGCATTTTTTTCAGGCGGATGAGGCGATGAGCAGAGTATTGGCGATCGAATTACTCCCCAAGGCAATTGAAAATGAATCGTATTGCTATGCGTTACATTATACCGCGTCGGATGATGGGGATCGGCTTTATGTTTTTATTGAGGACCGTACCGAACGAAGGATGCTTGATCGCTCATTGGAAGACCGTGAAAAACAACTGTATATGATCGGCGAAGTCATGAAAAATCAAAATGAATTTTCGGATTTGCGCCAAAGTTTTGATCGATTTGCATCGGATGAGCCCGAATTGCATTTTGCCCAAACGATGGATTTCAATTTGTTGTTTAATGAAGTGTTGCATGAATTGCATCAGTTCTCCGTTGAGTTTGAAACCTACGGACTTTTCAGGACGAGTGCGCGTCTGACGGAGTTGGGGCAGAATCTCATCCGAATTAAGAATCAAGGCGATCTGGATGATCTGCCGACACTTAAAGAATGGTTGAGAACTTTTGAATTGGCACATGTTGCGGATGACGACATTGGAATATTAAAGCGCTACATTCCCGATCATCTCATTGATTCTAAGGCGGTCTTTGTCAGACAGGAAGTTATTGCAGAAATCGAAGAACGGACAATGGAGCTCCCGATATCACGGCAGAGAGACAGCTTGCTTGAATGCATTTGGAAGATCAAGTACATTGAAGTGGGCAAATTGTTGGAACAATACAATCAATATGCTCAAATGCTTGCACGCCGATATGGCAAGAAAGTGAATCCCATTGTCTTTTCCGGGAAAAATTTAAAAGTGGACGAAGAGCGATTTAAAAAATTACTTCACAGTGTTGACCAATTGATCTCGAATTCCATCGAATACGGCATAGAACCGCCGCGCGAACGATTCCGCATGGGTAAGAAAGAAGCGGGTACCATTTCAATTGATTTAAAAGTAGACGAAAAAGTGATAGAGATCGAATATCAAGATGATGGGCGAGGCATTGATATCAATGCGTTGAAGGAATCCCTTTATGAAAACAGATACAAAAATTTTGATGCATTGGTGGAAATGAGCGATCAGGAAGTGCTGAATTGCATTTTCAATGAGGGCGTTACAACCCTTAAAAAAGCGCAGCATACAGGAGATGGGCTCTATCATTTGAAACAATTTATAAATGGATTCGGAGGCGAGATTAGCGTTTTTTCGGAAGTGAATTGCTATACGCGATTTGTTTTGACAGTTCCCAATCAAAACAGTGATGAACAGGAGAAAAAATGAGTCATAAATACGATGTGATTATTGTGGGCGGCGGTGCAGCCGGCCTTTATGCGGCACTTCAACTACGTGGGCGTCGCATTTTGCTCATTGAGAAAAAACTTCAACCCGGCATGAAAATGATGGTTTCCGGCAGTGGAAAGTGCAATTTAACACATGCGGGACCAATTCAAGATTTTTATGACCATTACGGAGACAATAAACGGTTTGTGAAGCAGGCGCTGGCTGTGCACACCAATGAAGCTGTCGAACGTTATTTTGAAACACTCGGCATTTCGTGCTACCACCGTGAAGACGGAAAGGTGTTCCCGAAAGGAGAAAGTGCAAAAGCGGTTGTAAAGACGATGGTTTCCGCGCTTGGCGCAACCCCGGAGACCGAAGTGGTGTCGGGGGTTGCGGTGAAGCGTATTTTAGAAGTGAAAGACGAAAGCGAAGGACGCTTTATGGTAGAGACTTCCCAAGACGCGTATCGGAGCGATTATGTAGTCTTGGCAACCGGCGGACGTTCTTATCCTGCGCTTGGCGCAGAAGGGGATGGCTATGCTTTGGCACAGGCGTTAGGAAATATACCATACCGGGGAAATATCAAATAATTTCAGAGGGAATCTATATATAAAAGGATTTGGA
>JASUTA010000130.1 GCA_030445805.1 Clostridiales bacterium | reverse complement strand
ATCACCTGAAGAACTCTTTGATGAAGCGCTTGATATCATATATTCATGTGAATAATTTCAGTCTTAAAAAACTAGTTCAATTTATTATTGCAATTTAGGTATAAAATTTTTTATATTATAGTGTAAAATATCGGGTAAAATGAAATGAGAGATTTATTTCGAGAGCCGTAGAATCAAACGAATCCAACCTTGTATGTTTGGGCTGTCGAATTCATTTAAGTTCAGAATTGAAATAAGTTAAAGAAAAGTTTACAGGATTGTTTGTATTTCTTCTAAATCTACAGGATAACATAGAAGAGATACAGTTTTCCGGGAGGATTTGAGATGCTTGACAGGCTATTAATTGAAGAAATTCTTTTGGCGGCGCTTTCAAAAGGCGGTGACTTCTCTGAAATTTTTATTGAGGATCGTACGAACACCTCAATTGAAATGATCAAGGGGAAAGTGGAAAATGCTTTATCGGGACGAGATTTCGGCATCGGTATACGCGTTTTCAGCGGATTGAACAGTGTCTATGTGTATACGTCGCGGACGGATCGCGCGGGACTGCTTGATCTTGCGAAGACTGCTTCTGCCGCGGTGGGAGAAATGAAAAAATCAGAGGGAATCGAACACGTTATGGGCGGTGCGGTGATCACGCATCCGATCCGACTCGATCCTTCTAAAATCACTGCATCCGAAAAAGTTGCCCTTCTGAGAAGGGGATATGAATCTGCCAAAGCATACAGTGAGCAAGTCACGCAAATTACAGGACATTATTTGGATTATACCCAGCGTGTTTTGATTGCAAATTCGGAAGGCCTTATGGCAGAAGACACGAGAACGAGAACCCGTTATACGGTCAGTACCGTCGCAGAGGCGGAAGGCCAGATGCAGTCCGGTTCCGCAAATCGAGGGGCAAGCCGAGGATTCGAACTCTATGATGATGTGTCGGTGGAAGCACTCGGGAGGGAAGCGGCTCGAATTGCTGTGGTCATGCTGGAAGCAAAACCGGCGCCGAGCGGGAAATTTCCGGTGGTTCTGGACAATAAATTTGGTGGCGTCATTTTCCACGAAGCATGCGGACACAGCTTGGAAGCGACGTCAGTGGCAAAAGGACTCAGTGAGTTTTCAGGAAAACTCGGAACACAGATTGCCTCGAGCATTGTCTCTGCGGTGGACGACGGAACGGTTCCGGGCGCATGGGGTTCTGAAGCCTATGATGACGAAGGTACGCCTGCACGGCGGAATGTGTTGATCGAAAACGGTATTTTAAAAGGGTACATGATTGATCGACTCAATGCGCGTCGCATGAAAATGGACATTACCGGTTCGGCCAGACGTCAATCTTATCATGTCGCACCGACATCGCGTATGACAAACACGTATATTTTGAATGGAACCAGCCGTTTCGAAGACATGATCGGTTCAATTGAACACGGACTCTACGCCAAAACACTCGGCGGCGGTTCGGTTAACCCGACTACGGGCGAATTTAACTTTGCTGTCAAAGAAGGGTACTTAATAGAAAACGGAAAAATTAAAGATCCGGTTAAAGGGGCGACACTTATCGGAACCGGTGCCGAGATCTTGAAGAAAATAGAGATGATCGGAGACAACTTTGATTCTGCGGAAGGTATGTGCGGATCAATCAGCGGGTCTATTCCCGTCGGTCTCGGTCAACCGGCACTCAAAGTAGCCGACATAACCGTCGGCGGCAGAAAGGAGGCTTAATATGCATTCGGATTGGATTGAGAAAATCTTTAAACTCGGTGCGAATAAAGGCTTTTCTGCTCAGGAAGTCTATTACTTGTCAGGGAAAAATTTGGTACTTTCTTTATATGAAGGAGAAGTGGAACGCTTTTCTTCTTCAGAAACTCTGGGTGTATCTTACCGAGGGATCAAAGACGGCAAGATGGGCTATGCGTATACCGAACGCATGGATGATGATTCCCTCAAACAATTGATTGAACAAGCGGATTCAAATGTGGAAATCATTGAGTCCGATGATGAAGTGTTTCTGTATGACGGGAAGGGGACCTATCGGGAAATCAACCGATTTAATCCCAAATTGAATACCAGAACTGTCGAAGAGAAAATCGCCTTCTTAAAATCGGTGGAGAAGCTTGCACTGGAAAAAGATGCACGCATTAAACGCCTTTCCGGAACGAACTATGCAGAATCCGAAACAGTCAGACGCATTGTCAACACTCTGGGTCTGGATGTAGAGAGCCGTGCGAACCTATGCTATGCATACACGATATGTGTCGCCGAAGACGGCGGAGATACGCGAACCGGAATCGGATACGACGTTTCAAATGACTTGGCCGATCTTTCTGCTGAAAAAATTGCGCAAGATGCGGTTCTGGAAGCGATCGGGAAACTCGGCGCTAAAAGTGTAAAATCGGGCAACTATCCGGTTGTCTTCAGAAATGAAACCTTTGGTGAGCTCTTAAGTGCTTTCACCGGGATTTTCGATGCGGAACGCGTTCAAAAGAATCTGTCACCTCTAAAAAATAAATTAGGCGAAACCATTGCGGCAGTTGAATTTACTTTAATAGACGATCCTCATCTCGAAGGTGGGTTGAGTTCGGGCGGCTTTGATGCGGAAGGTGTTCCGACAGCGCCCAAGGCCATTATTGAAAACGGCGTGCTCAAAACGTATCTTCATAACCTGAAAACAGCCCATAAAGACGGCATTCCTTCTACGGGAAATGCCAGCAAAGGGTCTTATAAAGGAACCGTGGGCATTTCGCCTTCCAATCTGGTGGTTCCGAACGGTAAATCATCTTTTGATGCCTTGCTTAAGGATACGGACTTCGGAATTTATATCGATAACGTTCAGGGACTTCACGCCGGGCTGAACACCATATCAGGTGATTTTTCGCTTCAATGTTCCGGACGGGCCGTTGAAAACGGGCGGTTGACTTACCCGGTGAGCCAAATTACCGTATCCGGGAATTTCTTTGAGATGCTCCGTCAAATTGAATGCATCGCTGACGATCAAAAATTTACGATCATGGCGGCTGACTATATCGGCACACCTTCAGTCCGAATAAAGGGACTGACTGTCTCGGGAGAATAGGGACGCGCGGGAGGCAATTTTGCTTGAAACGTTTGTAAAAACCATTCAAAAATATCATATGGTTGAGCCCGGGGACGGCGTAGTTATTGCAGTCTCCGGCGGCCCTGATTCTCTGGCTATGCTACACGCGTTTAAACAGATTCGAGAAGAAATGGCGCTTCAAATGGTGGTGGTTCATGTGAATCATATGCTGAGAGGCGAGGCGGCTTTGTCGGATGCGGCATTCGTCAAATCGGTTTGCGATGATTGGAAGATTCCGTTTGAGTATTGTGAGGCGGATGTTTCAGGAAAAGCCGACAGGGAAGGCCTTTCTATTGAGACCGCCGGCAGACAAGTGCGCTATGCGTGTTTCGAAACGGTTCGGGAAAAATATGGGGCGCAGAAAATCGCTGTCGGACAAAATAAAAACGATGCCGTGGAGACTTTTTTGATGAATCTTTTCAGAGGTGCAGGGCTTGACGGCCTCTCATCGACGGATTATGTCAGAGAGGGAATCTTCATCCGACCGTTGCTTGACATCAGCCGCTTTGAAATTGAGTCTTATTGTGAAGCGCAAGGGCTCAATCCGCGAAAAGATCATACAAATGAAGAATCTGTCTATACAAGGAATAAGATCAGAAATGAATTGCTCCCGTATATTCGGGAAAATTTCAACGCCGGTGCGGAAGATACGCTTGCAAGGACACTGGATTTGCTTCGTGCCGATCGTGATTTCTGGCGTGTTCATTGTGAAGACCTCTTTAAAAAGTACGGTGAACGGCGCGATGGCGGCACTTTCTTACGGGATGCATTTTCACAGGAGCTGGAATTCTTTGAGAAATATCAGTTGCTCCGCTATGCCGTTCGAATGGAACGAGGGCATCTCGACGATTTGTCTCAGGCCTTTTACAAGCGCATTTTTGATCTGAACCAAACGGGAACTGCAGTTGAATTAGATGAAAAATACCGAATTTTGAAGACATACGGCGGATTTTTGATCGAAAGGCTCAAATCGGATGCCGATCAAGAAGAAATTCCGACGCTTTATACGAAAGTGATTCCGATAGAGGCTCGAAATCAGTATGTTTTTGATGATAAAACGGTGGGTATAGATTTAGAAAGCATTGTAGGTCAGCTTTTTATACGGAAGCGCCGCCCGGGAGATGTATTTATCCCGCTTGGCATGCAAGGGCACAAAAAACTGAAGGATTTTTTCATCGACCGAAAGACACCCTTGAAAGAACGCGAGCGTACATGGCTTATATGTGACGAAGAAAAAATCGTCTGGGTATACGGCATGAGAATACATGAACATTGTAAAATGACAAACGCGACAAAAAACATAATGATTATCAGTCTTGGGGTTATTGTTGAAAAACCATAATTATGCTAAAATAATGTGATGTATACTCGACGAAGGAGGATGCTATGAAGAAAGGTATTAAGGGTGCATCAATTTATATTGTGATTTTCATAGGGATTTTAATTTTTGTGATGATGTCGGGCGTCAATGCTCAAAAAGTTACAGAATTAAGCTATGATGCATTTACGGAAAACCTGAAAAATGATCAAATCAGCGTGATTCAAATAGATGGCAACGATATTTCCGGTACACTTAAAGACGGAACCAGCTTTACGAGCTATATTCCGAGTATGTTGGCTTTGGAAACCGGAAAGATGCTTGTCGATCTTAAAGACAGCGGGAGCGCATTTACGATTAATGGTGTAGCGCCTGCAAATACACCGATTTTGCTTGAAATTTTGCCGACGTTGATTATGATCTTGTTGTTGGTGGTCTTTTGGTTCTTCTTTATGCAGAACTCTCAGGGCGGCGGATCAAAAGTGATGTCTTTTGGGAAGAGCCGTGCAAAAGTCGTCAAGGATTCAGGAAAGAAAATTACATTTGCAGATGTTGCGGGTCTTAAAGAAGAAAAAGAAGAAATGGCGGAAATCGTCGATTTCCTTAAGCATCCCCGTCGTTATTTGGCATTGGGTGCTCGAATCCCTAAAGGGATCCTCATGGTGGGCCCTCCGGGAACCGGTAAAACATACCTTTCAAGGGCTTGCGCCGGAGAAGCGGGTGTGCCGTTTTACACCATTTCAGGTTCGGATTTTGTTGAAATGTTTGTAGGTGTCGGGGCATCACGTGTGCGCGACTTGTTTGAAGAAGCGAAAAAGAACGCACCGTGTATCGTATTTATCGATGAAATTGATGCGGTCGGTAGAAGACGTGGTGCAGGTCTCGGTGGCGGGCACGATGAAAGAGAGCAGACGCTCAATCAACTGCTCGTTGAAATGGATGGATTTACGGATAATCAGGGCGTTATTGTCATTGCGGCAACAAACCGCCCGGATATTTTGGACCCGGCGTTATTGAGACCGGGCCGATTTGACAGACAAGTTATGGTAGGCATTCCGGATGTGCGCGAACGCGAGCAAATCCTGCAAGTTCATGCGAGAAACAAACCGCTTGCGGACGATGTTAACTTTGCAAAACTGGCACAGAGTACACCGGGCTTTACACCGGCAGACCTTGAAAATGTTCTCAATGAAGCAGCACTTCTTTCAGCGCGTAACAACGACAAAGTCATTCGCATGGATTCCATTAAAGAAGCCATCACAAAAGTCATTGCCGGCGTTGAAAAGAAAAGTCGTGTCGTCAGCGAAAAAGAACGCAGGTTGACGGCCTATCACGAAGCGGGACATGCCGTTCTGGCACATCTGCTTCCGGAAACGGATCCTGTCCACCAGGTGACGATTATTCCTCGCGGACGTGCAGGCGGATTTACGATGCAGCTTCCGGAAGAAGACAGAAGTTATGCCACTAAAAAAGGTATGGAGAAAGAACTCATCATTTTGTTGGGTGGCCGTGTTGCCGAAAGCTTGGTTCTTGGCGATATCAGTACCGGTGCTCAAAATGACCTTAACAGAGTGACTAAAGTGGCCCGTGCTATGGTTATGAAATATGCCATGAGCGATAACCTCGGTTCTATGAGTTATGACACGGAAGACGAAGTTTTCCTCGGACGTGATTTTACGTCTATGAAAAATTATTCCGAACACGTAGCGGCTGAAATTGACCGCGAAGTCAGAAACATTGTCGATACCGCTTATGATAAAGCGAAAAATATTCTCGAAGAAAACATTGATAAACTTCATGTCATTGCGGCGGCTCTTCTGAAATACGAAACCATCAGCGGTGAAGAATTCAATATTGCTTTTGATGAAGGCCTTGAAGTCTTGTCTGAAAAAGTAGACAGTGCAAAGCAAAAGCTTGAAGAAGAAAGACGTATTACGCGTGAAAACGAAGCGCGTGAAAGAGAAGCTTATGAACGTCAGGAAGCCGGAAAGGCGACTGCGGGTGCATCGGCGAAACCGAGACCGCAAGCGACTAAAACAAATCCTGGGGTTAAGTCGGAACCGGAAACCAAACCGCAATCGACCTTTGAAGCAAAAGTTGATGAACCGGTGACTCCGGGTACGGAAGCAGATTCATCCACAGATTCAGTTGCAGATTCAGCTGCAGAATCAGACGCGTCCGAAGATAAAAAAGATGCTTTGGATCATTCTAAAAACGCATAAGATTTATTCAACCGGTAGGATTCATTCAAAAACGAAATCATTTGTGAAAAAAGGTGGCTTTTGCGCCATCTTTTTCACAAAATGTTTTGTTATTGATACACATTAATGCTATGATATTGATATATAACGAAAGTGAGGCGTTCCAATGCATAACCTGAAAATTGGTGACCGATTTACATCCGAATTGATCGTAGAAGAAAAGCATACGGCATCTGCTTTCGGCAGCGGGGATCTTTATGTTTTCTCGACACCGATGATGGTCGGCCTTATGGAAAATGCCGCGCTCAGATGTGCCCAGGAAAAACTTGAAAACGGATACAGTACGGTGGGCACTTACTTAGATGTTAAACATTTGGCTGCGACGCCTATGGGACAACGTGTGACCGCGACGGCAGAACTCGTCGAGATCGACGGTAAAAAACTGACTTTCAGAGTAGAAGCTTACGACGAAACCGAAAAAATAGGTGAGGGATTTCACGGCCGTTATATCATCGATTCGGAAAAATTTTTATCAAAAATAAATGCTAAACAT
>JASUTA010000129.1 GCA_030445805.1 Clostridiales bacterium | reverse complement strand
TGAAGCCATTAAGCAGTCATTGCTCAAGCTTTCCAATGATGAAGTGCGCGTGAATATCATTCATAGCAATGTCGGCGCTATTTCTGAATCGGATGTTATTCTTGCCTCTGCTTCCAACGCCATTATCATCGGATTCAACGTTCGACCTTCTTCCAATGTCTCTTTTGCCGCAGAGCAGGAAGGCGTGGATATCAGAACGTACAGCATCATTTACGATGCCATTAACGATGTTGAAACGGCTATGAAGGGCATGCTGGATCCTGAATTCAAAGAAGTGGTCCTTGGACGTGTCGAAGTGCGTGCGACCTTTAAGATTCCTACAGGGGTCATCGCAGGTGCATATGTCACAAACGGAAAAATTGCCAGAAATGCAAATGTTCGCGTCATTCGAGACGGCATTGTCATCTTTGACGGAAAAATCAGTTCTTTGAAACGCTTTAAGGACGACGTCCGCGAAGTTCAACAAGGCTATGAATGCGGTATCGGCATTGAACGTTTCAATGATCTGCAGGAAAATGATGAGATTGAAGCTTACGTTCTCGAAGAAGTGAAACGCGCATAATGTACTAAAAAGAAAGTAGGTGGCTGTTATGGCCAGTTCAAGAAATAAAAAGATTGCCGAAGAAATTAAAAAAATCGTCGGAGGCATTTTGATCTCGGGTCTCAAAGATCCGAGAGTTTCAAAATTTTCCTCCGTGACTCGCGTGGAGGTCACCGGTGATCTGCGCTACGCAACAATTTACATCAGTGTATTTGATCCGGGTCACGATGTAGAAGAGACGCTTGAGGGATTAAAAAGTGCCAAAGGTTTTATTCGAAAGACCATTGGCGCTCAACTTAAGCTTTACTACACGCCGGAACCCATTTTTAAAGCAGATCATTCTATTGAATACGGTATGCATATCAATGACATTATCGGAAAACTAAATCGTGAAGCGGCTGCATCAGCGCCGGACGATGCAGAGGAAAATGTTGAAGAATCGGATGAACCGGAGAAAGAAGAGGAATGAGATGCAAGCGATCAAAGGATTGATTGAAGAAGAAAGCGTTGAACGGGTGCTGATTTTACCGCACAATATTCCGGATGGAGATACTTTGGGGTCCTGTATTGGCTTCTATCATTTGATAAAACACCTCGGGAAAACGCCCTATATGGTGTTAAATGATCATGTCCCGTCCAATCTGGCCTTTCTTTTTGAAGATTGCGGAGTCAAATGTCTGACAAGTGAATCTGTAGCGGAAGTCTCCTTTGATCTGGCGGTCGCCATCGATTGCGGGGAGAAAAAACTCTTTGAAGATCGAATCGGATTATTTGAACGCGCCGTTAAGACGGCAAGCATTGACCATCATCCTACAAATACGCGTTTTGCAGAGGTTAACTGGATTGATTCGGAAGCCGCGGCGACAGGGGAACTCATCTTTGATCTTTGTGAAGCTTTTTCCTGCCCGCTCACACCGGCAATTGGGGAGGCGCTTTATACGGCCATTGTAACCGATACCGGCAGTTTCCGTTACTCAAATACGCGTCCGAAGACGTTTGACATTGCGAAAACGCTAATGAAAACGGATTTTGACTTTAATCGTGTCAACGTGGCTCTTTTTCAAAACAAATCGCTTGAAAAATTACGGTTGCTCAATCGCGTTTTTGACACGCTTCAATTGCATTTTTCAAATCGTGTTGCCGTCGTCACGCTTTCACAGGAGATGATGGCTTCACTTGCGTTAAGTGAATATGATACTGACGGCATTGTTGAATTTGTCAGAGACATCAGCGGTGTTGAAGTTGTTGTGTTCATTCGCTATATTGGAAACGGTGCCCATAAAGTTTCTATGCGCGCCAAATATGATTTTGATCTCAGTGTTGTTGCCAGCCGTTTTCACGGCGGCGGTCATAAAAAGGCAGCCGGCTTCAAGAGCGATTGGCCAATCGAACAAATAGAGAAAGCATTGCTTGAAGCACTGGGAGAGGCTTTTCATGACGTATGAAAAAAGCGGGGTTATTGTGATCAATAAGCCGCAACAGATGACTTCTCACGATGTGGTGGCTATTGTCAGACGAACGCTCAAAACAAAAAAAGTAGGGCATACTGGGACACTTGATCCGATGGCTACAGGGGTTCTTCCTGTTTGTCTGGGTAAGGCGACCAAAATCGTAGACTTTTTGACCGATCGAAAAAAAGCGTATCGCTGTGAAATGAGGCTTGGAAGTGCAACCGATACACAGGATGTGTGGGGCCGTGTCACCGATGAGGGGGATACGACAGCGCTTACAGAGGCTCTTATCAGAACGGCAGTTGAAAGTTTTATCGGGGAGATTGACCAAATTCCGCCTATGTTCAGTGCGCTGAAAGTCGGTGGAAGAAAACTTGTTGATCTTGCACGAGAAGGCATTGAAATCGAAAGAGAACCCAGAAAACGATTCATTTATGCCATTGAAAATTTAAGTATTGACGGTGAATGTCTCTCCTTTACCGTCACTTGCTCAAAAGGCACATATGTACGTACGCTTTGTCATGATATTGGTTTAAAGTTAGGCTGTTATGGGCATATGACTTCTCTTGAACGCATTTTGTCGGAACCTTTTACATTGGATATGGCAGTGGATGTGGAGCAACTTTCTCCCGAACTTGTGGCAGAACGTTTGATTCCGATTGAAACAGCTTTAGACTGGATGCCTAAAATTATTTTACCGACACAATTCCAACTGATGAAAGACGTTTCAAACGGGGTTTCGACTGACTTTTCCGCATATTGTGACAACCTTCAACAAGCCGAGTTTTACCGCATTTATTTTGGAGAGACCTTTTATGGCATCGCAGAGCGGCGAGAGCAAGGCATTTTTATGAAGAAATTGATGATTGGGTGAAAAAATGGAAATTTTTTTTGAAATGGAAGCCATTGATGTTGAAGACAACCCAACGGCAGTGGCACTCGGCACTTTCGACGGGCTTCACATCGGACATACAGAAGTCCTTCAAACGATGAAGGCAGCTTCAAAAAAATTAGGACTCAAATCGTTTGTTTACACGTTTTCGAATCATCCCAGAGAAATCCTGACACCGCAAAACGTGCCGTCTAAAATAATGGACATCGATGAAAAAGTTCAAATCTTCACGCGGATTGATGTGGATTTTTTGGCGCTCATTAAATTTGATGAAAATCAAATTCGCATTGAACCCGAGGATTTTATTAAAGACATTCTGATCGGGCGACTTAATATGAAGCACCTTACTGTGGGATATGATTACCGCTTCGGGAAAAAGGCGCGCGGGGACGTCAAAATGCTTTTGGATTTCGCACCGATTTATGGTTACACCTATGATATTGTGGAACCGGTACTGAAAGACGGTGTCCGTGTGTCCTCAACATTGATTCGCGAGCTCTTGGCAGAAGGGGATATTGAATCGGCAAATCACTACCTCGGCAGACATCATTTTGTAAAGGGAACCGTCGTAAGAGGTAAGGGAAAAGGCGGCAGTGAACTCGGATTTCCAACGGCCAATTTGCGCATTAGAGAAAACGTCAGTACGCTTAAACCGGGCGTTTATGTCACTCAAACTTTTCTGAATGGGAAGTTTCATCAAAGTGTTACCAATATCGGAAATAACCCGACATTTAATGAAACCGGAATTCACATTGAAACGTATATTTTTGATGTGGACAGTACATTGTATGACGAAACCATTGAAGTGCATTTTTTGAAGCGTCTGAGAGATGAAGTTAAATTTGACTCCTTTGAAGCGTTGAAAGAGGCTATGAAGCAGGACGTCATTCGAGCAAAATCCTATTTTTCAACACTTTAAGAGTAAAATGTGCTTTACAGTCAAAATGAATTTTGATATAATAATTCCGCACGCTACCAAGTGCTTCGTATGACGCTTCTCCGGCGCATGACCAGGCCTTTGGCGTATGTATATTTTAAGGAGGAATAAAAAATGATTTCAAAAGAAACAAAAACTCAAATTATTGAAAAGTACAAGACACATCCGACGGATACGGGTTCACCGGAAGTTCAAATTGCGATTCTTACGGAACGCATCAATGAACTCAATGAGCACCTTCAAACACACAAAAAAGATCACCATTCAAGACGCGGCTTGCTGAAAATGGTCGGTAAACGCCGTAATCTTCTCAACTACCTCAAAGATAACAATTTGGAAAAATACAGATCTTTGATTGCAGACTTGGGATTGAGAAAATAAGACAAAAACGGATCCGGCAAACCGCCGGATCTTTTTTTAGGTGAGAAGGGGCATTGGAGGGCGTTCTTCCGTTCAAAATGTGATTTTCTCTTTCTATTTTTCAATAATTTTAGTATAATGAGTAAAGTAGATTAAATACAAAATGAGGGCGTTCTTAAGAATTTATCTAAACATCCTACTTATTTGAAGTGAGTGCGGAAGCCGCATTGACTTGAAATAAGTAGGATAAATTCTGATAGAAGGCCTATTTTTAGGAGGCTGAAATGAGTGAAATGAGTTGCCAAGCATTGGGCAGCGACAAAGTGAGAACCATTCAGGTTTTCGAAACGACCCTCGGTGGTCGCCCACTTAAAGCGGAAATCGGAAAAGTGGCAAATTTGGCCAATGGATCTGTTTTGCTCCACTATGGAGAAACCGTTGTATTGGTGACGGCTGTTGCCAGTAAGAAACCAAAACCGGGTATTGATTTCTTCCCATTGAGTGTAGAATTCGAAGAAAAATTGTATGCTGTCGGAAAAATTCCGGGTGGATTTTTAAAACGCGAAGGCAGACCTTCGGAAAAAGCTATTTTGACGGCGCGTTTGATCGACCGCCCGATTCGCCCGCTTTTCCCAAGCGGTATGAAAAACGAAGTGCAAGTCATGGCGACAGTCATGTCGGTTGACCAAGATTGTACACCGGATACGGTTGCAATGAACGGTGCGGCAATTGCACTCGGGATTTCCGATATTCCGTTTAACGGTCCGACAGGTTCCGTTATCGTCGGCTATGTTGATGGCGAATACGTTATCAATCCGACAATCGAACAAAAAGAAAAATCAAAACTGCACCTCGTTGTCGCCGGCACGGAAGAAGCCGTTGTCATGGTTGAAGCGGGTGCCGACATTCTGCCGGAAGACGTTGTCCTCGGCGGTATTATGTACGGTCATGAAGCGATCAAAGAAATTTGCCGTTTCATCAATCAAATTATTGATGCCGTCGGCAAACCGAAATTTGAAATTACCATTCCGGAAGTTGATCCGAGCTACCTGCATTCTATTGAAGAATTCTTGTCCGAGCGTATGAATCAAGCGGTTAGAATTCACGAAAAACACGAGAGAAATGATGCTCTGGATGAATTGCAAGACGAATTGCTTGCGCACTTCCTTCAAATTTATCCGGATGATTCGGATTTCCTCAAAGAACAATTTAAATCAATTGAAAAACGCATTGTTCGAAAAATGATCGTCCATGAAGGTCTCAGACCGGACGGACGTGACTCTAAAAGCATTCGACCGATTTCTTGCGAAGTAGGACTGCTTCCGAGAACACATGGTTCAGGATTGTTTACACGCGGTTTAACTCAAGCGCTGACCATTACAACTTTGGGTGCGCTCGGAGAAGCACAACGCATTGACGGTCTCGACCTTGAAGAAACCAGACGTTACATGCACCACTACAACTTCCCGCCGTTTTCAGTGGGAGAAACCGGCATGAACCGTGTCAACAGACGTGCGGTCGGGCATGGTGCATTGGGTGAAAGAGCCTTGGTTCCGGTTATTCCTTCAGAAGAAGATTTTCCTTACACCATTCGATTGGTTTCTGAAGTTGTTACTTGCAACGGTTCCAGTTCACAAGCCAGCATTTGCGGCAGTACACTTTCACTGCTGGATGCAGGGGTTCCGATTAAAGACTCTGTAGCCGGAATTGCCATGGGATTGATTCAAGAAGACGGACAAATTGTCATCTTAAGTGATATTCAAGGGATGGAAGATGCCTTGGGGGATATGGACTTTAAAGTTGCCGGTACGAAAAACGGTATTACGGCACTCCAAATGGACATCAAAGTAGACGGTCTCAACAGAGAGTTGCTCGAAAATGCTCTGGAGCAAGCCCGTGTCGGTCGATTGTTTATCCTCGATAAGATGCGTGAAGCCATTGAAACACCGCGCCAAGAGCTTTCTCAATACGCACCGCGTGTGTTTAAGATCAAAATTGACCCTGATAAAATCAGAGACGTCATTGGACCGGGCGGAAAAGTCATTACGAAGATTACGTCTGAATTCAATGTTAAAATCGACATTGAAGATGATGGAACCGTTCTCATTACCGCAGCCGACGGCGCAGGCGGAGAAGGGGCAAAAGCGGCGGTTGAAGGCATTGTAAAAGTGCCTGAAGTCGGACAAATCTATCATGGAAAAGTAACGCGCATCCTTAAATTCGGCGCATTTGTAGACCTCGGTTTTGGAAAAGAAGGCCTTTGCCATATTTCGCAACTGGATACAAAACGCGTCGGAAAAGTAGAAGATGTTGTCAATATCGGCGATGAAGTCACCGTAAAAATTATTGAAATTGATGACCAAGGCCGTATTAACCTTTCCAGAAAGGTTTTGCTGGAAAATTAATTATTTAAATAACCTTTTAAAGTGAGATAATATTTGCGGAGCGAGTATTATCTCTCTTATCTTATGCATGAATGTTTTTCTTGGATGAATGCATATTGTATATTGTATAAATTTGTTTTCGGGGTGAAAGATTGTACGAAAAACAACAACTGAAAAACGGCATTCAAGTCGTTTATAAATGTCTTGAGGGTTATGAGTCCGTAACACTCGGCGTTTGGGTAAAAACCGGATCGGCTTATGAATCATCGGATCAATCCGGTGTTTCCCATTTTATTGAGCACATGCTCTTTAAAGGGACAGAGCACCGAAGTGCACAGAAAATCGCGCTTGAGATGGATGCAATCGGTGCTGAGATCAATGCGTTTACAACGAAAGAATCCACGTGCTTCTATACAAAAACGCTCTCTGAAGACTTGGAGCGTGCCATCGACGTTTTATCGGATATGTTTATTCATCCACTGTTTGACGAGAAGAGCCTTGGGCTCGAAAAAAATGTTATTTTGGATGAAATCAATATGTATGAAGACAGCCCGGATGAGCTGGTTGCCGATCTTTTAAATAATGTTACCTTTAAAGATCATGCCCTTTCCATGCCCATACT
>JASUTA010000128.1 GCA_030445805.1 Clostridiales bacterium | reverse complement strand
TCTTCCGATCTTTTCTCTCAATTTGGGAATTTGGTGGGCGCTGTAGTAGCGATATGAGTTTTTAGCATCAATGTGATCCGGTTTAAAGAGACCGATTTTATCATAGTAGATGAGCGTTTGTCTTGAAATATTGTGCATTTCTGCCATTTCAGTAATCGAAAACAATTTATTTGCCAAAATTAATCCCCCTTTTTTTGAAAGTGCAGTTTAATTTTTTGAAAGGTAAATTGTATAAGGATTTATGTTTATGCCATTATCGCTATTTTTATTATACTGCAATTTTTTTATTTTGTTAAAAATATTAATAGATGCCAAAGATGCAAGATAAAATACAGAATGTGGGGTTTTAGATGGTTGTCACCTATCGAAAGCCTAGGAAGTTTATGATACAATTAAGGTGAATCCAATAGGTTCTGTGTGGATTCTACTGACTGTTTTGGCCTTTTAAGTGCGCCGGAAAAGACATTTAATAACAGGTGAGGTTTATTTGCGCGATGGATGAGATTAGAGTAATACTGGAAAAGTCGCAAAAGATCGCTTTAGAGAATCCGACAAAGTCATATAAACTGGCTGTACAGGCGCTTGAGCAGGCGGAGAAGCAAGGTCGGGCTCTGGAATCGGGACAAGCCTATTTTCGCATGGCTTATGCCTGTAGGGTAATGTCGGAATATACAGAAGGGCTTGAAAATGCTTTCAGAGCGCTCAATATTTTTGAGTCGTTTCAACAACATGAAGGAATATTGCAAGCTCGGAACATTATAGGGATTATCTATTTTTATTACAGTGATTATAAAACGGCGCTTGAGAATTTTATGATTGCGCTGGATTACCTCAATTCTGTAGAAAATCCTAAATTGGAATCAAGTATTTTGAACAATGTCGGTGAAATCTACAGAATGGCGGGGGATTATGAAAAAGCACTTGAGTATTATTCAAAATCCCTTGAGTTGGCTTTGACACATCAACTGTTTATCAATATTTCAATTATCAATGACAATATAGGTGAAATTTATTATTTACAAAAAGACTATAAAACCGCATGTGATTACTTTAATGCCGCTTTTGAAAGCTCTTTGGAGGTCAATGATCGCATTACAAAAGGGGAAGCCCATACAAAACTTGGAAAGATTAAATACATTCAAGGAAATTATGAACTCGCAAAAGAGCACTACATCGCGGCTTTAGAGTTGTTTAATCAGGTGAATAACAAATTCTATCTTGTGGAAGCGCTGATTGCTTTTTCGGAACTGGACAGTCATGAGGGTGGGAACCCGAAGCCACATTTATTAGAAGCTTTGAATTATGCGATTGAGAATAAACTGGCATTGAAGATCAGCATTATCTACAAGCGTTTGGTCGACTATTATGAATCCAGTCATGAATACAGATCGGCCTTAAAATACCACAAATTGTACCATCAAAATGAAAAGGAAATCGAGGCGGGTAACTTATCCAGAAAGCTTGAGTTGCTTGCACTTGAGTTTTCTTTTTACAAAGAAAAGAATGAAAACGAAAAAAATAAACTTTTAAGCGAAAAGCTGATGAGAGAGATTGCCGACTCAAAGGCAGAACTGGAAGAAATCAAAGCGAAAAATAGAACGCTCATTGAAGTGAGCATTATGGATGAACTTACTCAAACCTATAATCGGAGAGGGCTCAATCAATTTCTTGAAGAGGCTATTTCAAAATCGAATGGGGATTATGATGTCCTGTTAATGATCGATATTGATCACTTTAAAACCTATAACGATTACTGGGGTCATTTGGAGGGCGATCGCTGTTTGCAGCGCATTGCCTCCAAGCTCAAAGCGCAAGATTACAAAAATTATTTTGTCGGCAGATATGGCGGAGAAGAATTTGTCTGCTATATGAAGGTGGCCGATGTAAATGAGGCAGAGGAAATTGCCGAGAAAATCAGAAAAGATATTTTAGATCTTGGAATCCGATACACTAAGAATCCGTATTCGGAAATTGTTTCGGTCAGTATCGGTGGCGTGGTCGATAAAATGACGCCGAATGCGATCAGCGATTATATCAATGCGGCCGATAAGTGGCTCTACGTCTCTAAAGAGAAGGGAAGAAACCGAGTGAGTATCGGACAGGGACTGTGAAAAGTTATTGGATATCAAATTTGAATTCTTGACAAATTTAAAAAAAATATTTTATAATATAGCAAACGTGCAGTTTTGATAACATAAGTCCAGTTGTCAAAGCTGCATTTTTGCGTTTATTTATAGTATATGAGAAAGAGGATGCGAAAAGCTATGGAGAAGACAAACAGAGAGAGAAGTGCAACCGAGCAGGGAATCAATACAATTGCCATTGTCATTGTTTTGGTGCTGAGTGCATTTCTCGGTTTATTTAATGAAACGATGTTGAATGTTGCACTCAACAGTTTGATGGAGGAGATGCACGTTAATGCAGGGATGATTCAATGGATTATTACAGCTTATATGATTATTGTGGCAGTCATGGTGCCGGTAACCGCATTTTTTATTCAGACTTTTGAAGTGAGAAAATTATATCTCGGTGCGATGAGTGTTTTGTTGTTGGGCACCATTGGTGCCGCACTTTCTTCGTCGTTCGTGGCACTCTTGATTTTTAGGATGATACAGGCGGTGGGGACGGGAATGATGGTTTCTATAATGATGACAATTGTATTACTTGTCACCCCCCCGGAAAAACGCGGCAGTGCCATGGGGATTTGTAGTTGCGCCATTCAACTTGGACCTGCACTTGGGCCGACATTTTCAGGCGTGATTTTACAATTTTTCAGTTGGCACATGTTGTTTTATATTCTCATTCCTATTATCGTGGGGCTCATGGTAGCCGGATATGTTTACCTGCTCAATGTTACGACACTCACGAAACCGAAAACAGATTTTATTTCGATTGTTCTGTCTACAGTTGGCGTAGGGGGCGTGATTTACGGATTGAATGCCTTTAGTGAAGGGATTCATTTGATAATGGCAGTAGGGACTTCGATAATCGGTTTGTCAGCATTGGTGATTTTCGGAATGCGCCAATTGAAATTAAACGAACCAATGTTGGAACTGAGAATATTTAAATATCGAATATTTTCAATCGGAGCAGTATTGGTCATGATTTCAATGATGACGATTTTTACGATGAATGTCATGTTGCCTATGTATTTACAAGGGTCTCTAAAGACCACGGCTTTTATGGCAGCCCTTATATTGCTTCCGGCAACGTTAACCAATGGTGCTATGTCACTTCTCAGCGGCAAAATTTATGATAAGATTGGTTCAAAAATATTGCTTTCGGTCGGATATGCGATTTTACTGGTTGCCTTGATTTTTATGTCCCGTGCGAATGCCGAAACGCCACCGGCTTGTATTTTGGGGATTTATATTGCGGTAGGAATTGGGATAGGCAGCACGCTGTCACCTTCTCAGACACATGCTTTGAATCAATTGTCACGACATGATTACCCTCATGGTGTTGCCATTTTAAATACCCTTCAGCAAATTGCGGCGGCAATTGGTTCCGCTCTGTTTATCGGCATTATGTCCGCTTCTGAATTAAGAGCGATCAACGGTGGCGCAGAAAAAACTGTTGCCAATGCAGTCGGGTTTCATTCTGCGTTGATGGTCATGTTGATCTTCTCTGTGCTGGGTATTCTACTCTCGTTTTTATTGCAGTTAGGGAATAAGACGGTTCAGAAATCGTACCAAAGTGTATAAAATTACGAAACCGATTTAAAAAGGAAAGACCCCTTGAACGCATGCGCTCAAGGGGTCTTTTTATTTTGAGTGTTTCTATTAGAGTTATTTGCCGGGGCCGCCGCTCGGAGCGCCACCACCGGGAGCACCGCCGTGACCGCCGCCGGGGCCCATTTGTGTTTCAGTGATTTCTGTAATGACGGTGCCGTTTACGGTAACTGTACCACCATTGAGTTCACCGACGCCATCGGCATCGAATGCGGAATTTGCTTCAACGGAAATGGTGCCGCCGTTGATGTAAATGTCACCGTTTGCATCAAATCCGTCTGTATCGCCACTGCCGACGACAACGTTGATGGTACCGCCGTTGACTTCGATTACGATGTCATAAGAAGTGCTCTTGTCACTGGCGTTGATGCCGTCATCGGTGGCATAGATGTCGATTGATCCACCGTTGATTTGGACATAAGTGCCTTCGATGCCTTCTGTACTTTGCGGAATCGAGATGGTGTCACCGTCGATTTGAACAAAGGCATTGCCTTGGATTCCGTCGTCTCCTGCTGTAATATTCAGTGTACCGCCTTGAATATAAATGTATCCGAGGCTGTCGTCGTCATCATTTTCACTGTGCAGACCGTCTTTGTCCGTTACAATGGTAATGTCTCCGGCGTAAATGCGGATGGAATCGTTGGCTTCCAAGGCATCTTTCAGCGAGGTGATGGAATAAGTACCGCCTGTTACTTTCAGGTCGTCTTTAGAGGTAATCCCGTTTCCTTCTGCGGAGGTAATGGTCAGTGTACCGAGTCCGTTCAGAACGAGGTCGGATTTTGAAAAAATGACCGCATCCAGATTGGTATCGCCATCGGCAACAAAGGTTCCGGTTACAGAAAGGCTGTTTTCAGAATCGGTCGTCGTTACAAAGACTTTATCGCCGGATAACACATAAATCGCAGGTGCGCTTTCATTGGTGATGGTAACGCCGTCTAAAACGATTTGAACTTTGGATTCATCATCTACATCTACTTTGACAGTAACATTACTGGCCTCACCACTTAAAAAATAGACACCTTCTTCGGTAATAGTGATGTCTTGACCGTCTTCGAGGGTATAGTAAACCGCGTCAGTGAGATCGGCTGATTGCTCTAAGTCTCTATCTGTAAACATATCGGAAGTATCTACGAGTCCGCTGTATGAGGTTGATGTTGACACGGCAGTGGATGTACTTGAGGATGTAGAGCTTGTCTGTGTCACTGTAGTCGTCGCGACGCTGCTCGCTTGGACAGTTGTCGTACTGCTATCGGTCTGTCCTGCGGTGGTCGAGCACCCGAATAGGGACAGGGCGAGTATGGCTGACATGAGGATCAGCATCCATTTCTTATGTTTCATCATTTTACACTCCTTATGCATGATTTTTCAAAATTTCATTTTTTAGGTTTGTTTTTCATTTCATTCTCCAGTTCAGGGTTGGAAGGGTACCTTCAATCTTCTGTTTCAAGTACATTGTAAATGATGTAGCTTAAATGAACCTAAAATGACGGAGAAAAAAAGAAAAAAATATTTGAAAAAATCTATAAAATGCTTGGAGCGATTCATTTTGCTCAATCGGATGGAACTGTAATCTATTTGATTAGACCGTGTTTCATAAATGTGATGTAGTTTTCGAGCGTTTTCAATACCGTATCCAGATCGTCCTCGGGACCTAAAATCGTATCAAAAGAAGAAAAAAGATGGGTTATAAGTTTTGTAACAAATTCAAGGGAAAATGTTTCTTTAAAAAGTTTTTGTGCATAGGCCTTCGATATCATGAGTTGTAGGGGGTTGGCATCGGAAGTTTTCAATTGTGCCACGGCCTTTTCATAGATGGGATTTCCCTTTTCCTTGGCAAACATTTGGCTGAGCCGGTTGAATTTTGGATAGGCATTTGCAAATTCGGCACCGAGTCGTGCCTGAAACATGAACTGGTCAAAAATATCGGCGGATTCAAAGTCAGAAGCATTTTCAGACACACGGCTCTGAATATAATGCCACTTTTTTTCCACGGCATCTTCCAGCAAAGCGAGGTATAGGGATTCCTTATTTTCAAAATGATAATAGAAAACCCCCTTGCTGATCCCGGCATTTTTAATAATGGTATTCAAAGAGGCGCGTTCATAATCGGCGGTTATAAATTCTTCTAAAGCGGCCTCGAGCAATTGCTTTTTTCGGTCAAATTTCTTTTCTTTCATAGAGCCTCCACAGCGGAATTCTTCGGTGGGTTGACAGATGCCTCAGGGCGTGGTATATTTCAATTATAGACCACTTGGTCTATAAAATCAAATGGATTCTGACACATCAGTCTCTTTTATAGATCGGTGTCGTTTAAAAATGTTGATTTGAAGGTTCTCTATATGGCTGGATTTAAGGCCATACGCCTTGACTAAAAGAAAGGAAGAAACCCATGCGCGAAGAAGATCAATTCTTATTTTGGAAAAGAAAAACGTTTGATCGTATTGTGACGGTGAAATTTGTTGTGCTGTCTCTTCTGTTTATTGTACTGATGGCAGTAAGCCGTCCGTTTTTTGAATGGGCTTTTGCCAGACATCAAAACATATTGAGTTGGTACATCCGCCCGCTCTTTATGATCCCGATTTGCTATTTTGCGTTTAAACGCAGTGCTTCAGGGCTCAGCGTTACTTTCTTTTTACTGCTGACGAGTATGTTTTGGTTTCCTAAGCCGGAAGCGGTCGATTCCAATGTACAAGCCTTTCTCGCCATGGAACGCGCTTATTTGATGGGGACTTGGACCATTCAAAAGATTGCAGTGACAAGTATTGTGCCGATTTCGCTCGGCCTGTTGATCGGCGTTCTTTGGAAGCGCAACATCAAAGCGGGTGTCGGGGTTGTCGTTGCCATCGCATTTGCAAAAATTGCATGGAGCCTTATAGAGGGCGGTCAATCCGGTTCGAAAATTATCGTCCCGGCGCTGGTGGGGCTCGCTCTTTGTTTGATGGCCATTTATTTGTGGTATAAAAAATCATACCGAAAATAAAAGTGTGAGCCCGATTCGTGTAGCCGTCTAAGAGGGACACGCCTAAAGCGCTTACATGGAGGGCTTATGCACGATTTTATTATAGCGTTGAGTCAGATTGATCAGGTGTCTTCAAGCGATGTGGGCGGTAAAGCCGCAGGGTTAAGCGTACTTTTTAAGTATCTTGACCATGAAGGATACAGAGATAAGAAGATTATGATTCCGGAAGGTTTTGTGATTTTGACATCAGCTTTTTCGGAAGTGATGGCTACACCGGAAGCGGCGGCTTTACTCGAACAGTTGGAAAGTTTAACGTTACGGGATAAAACAGAACTTCGAGAGATCGGAGGACGTCTTCAGAACATTATAGAAACGGCTGAAATATCGGCAGAGCTTCATGACGGCATTGCAGAGAAGCTTTCCGAATGGGAACCTGATACAGCCTGTGCCGTTCGGTCCAGTGCCACAGCGGAGGATTTGCAGACGGATTCTTTTGCGGGACAACATGATACTTTTTTGAATGTTCTGGGCGAAGAAGGCATCG
>JASUTA010000006.1 GCA_030445805.1 Clostridiales bacterium | reverse complement strand
GAAGACGATTTAATCGTCAATTTAGCCTCTAAAGAATACAGCAAGAGCATCCAACCGCATCTTCCCGAATCCGTTCGATTTTTAACTTGCGAATTCAGCGAACTGAAAGACGGCAAACGCATTGAAAAAGCAACCCTTTGCAAAATGGCGCGCGGAGAAATGGTTCGATTTCTTGCAGAAAACGCCGTTGAAAATCCCGAAAAAATAAAAGATTTTTCTCGTTTGGGGTATAAGTACTCCGAAACCCACTCTGAAAAAGATCACTTTGTTTTTATAAAAGGAGGCCATTAATATGCTTGAAGCAAAAACAAAAGCACCTGATTTCACCCTGCCGGATAAGGACGGTCATCCCGTCACACTGTCTGATTTCCGAGGCAAAAAAGTCGTTCTCTACTTTTATCCGAAAGACAATACACCGGGTTGTACCAAACAAGCCTGTGCTTTTGCAGAAGCTTATGATGCTTTTAGAGAAAAAGATATTGTCGTCATCGGTGTCAGCAAAGACAGCACCGCGTCACACCAAAAATTTGCAGACAAATACAATTTGCCGTTTATCTTGGTTTCCGATCCCGACCGCGTCGCTATCGAAGCCTACGACGTTTGGAAAGAGAAAAAACTCTACGGGAAAATCAACATGGGCGTCGTACGCACCACATATATCATCGATGAAAACGGCATGATTGAGCATGTGATGCCAAAAGTAAAACCCGATACCAACGCCGCCGACATTTTAACGTATCTGGCAGAACACGCTTCTTAAAAATAATCCGAAAAATACGGAATTTGTTGCTCAATGGCGTCTTCGAGCATATCCACCGTCTCAGGACTGCAGATGAGCCTGCCGATTTTATTTAAATAGTCCGGGCGCTTGTAACCGAGGAGCATGGTCGTCATGGTTTGAATGTCAATGCGATCTTCACTGACTTCCGAGACACGTGTCACCTCTCCCTTGCCCGCCGGAGTAATGCGCAGTTTAAAGACCCCCTGATTCCACGACAGCAGGGGGTCATCCATTGTAAAGACCCATGACCGTTCTGCTGTATCCGGCTTAAAAGGATACTGATCGATAAATTGTTCTAAATCCACAATTCGCGCCATAAAATAAGGCGAAATCGTCTCTTTAATATCCGCATCTTCCAGCAAAAACGCCAGAGGCTCATCGGTGTGAATATCGCCGATCACTTTTGAAATCATTGAAAAGTGCGCACTGATAAAATTCCAAAGCCCCGTTCGCGCTTCTTCGTTGACAAAAATCATATCCTTCATGTGAAAGACTTCGTCGGCGATCCAGTAGAGCACATAGCCATCCGGATCCCCCTCGTTGTTATAGTAAACAGCCGCCATCAAGTCATCCGATTCCCATCGCCAATACTCACTCCACGCAAGCTCGTTGCGCAGCATCGCACCATGTGTTTTCAAAGCAAACCGTTCATATGCGGCCCTGACTTCCGGGCCCTCCACATCGACGCGTTCAATTTCTCCAGGAACGCGCTTATTTTTGGGGAGCTGATAATCATTGACTTCAAACGTGATCACATCCGATATAATTTCCCATCCTTTGCGCCTGTAATAAGGAATTGAGTATGGGTATAAATAGGAAATCAACTGCTTTTTCTTCTTCATATTTTCAAGAGCCCTGACGAGCAATTTGTGCATCAGTCCCTGATTGGTATACTCCGGAAATGTCCCGACCCCCGTCAGGCCTCCCATTTCATAAGTTCTGCTGAAAATCTGTACTTGGAAGGGATACACCGCCACTTGAGAAACCAATTTTTCATCATCAAACCATCCGATGACATCCGCTTCTTCCAAAATCGGCGATTTCGCGCGAATGATTTCATCTTCTTCCCAACCGATGCTGTGCAGTTCCCGCTCCGTTACCTGAAACACATATCGCAGCAATTGATTGTACTGTTTTAAATGTTCCAACCCCACCTTTTTCATTTTAAGTTGCCTTTTATTACGCATATTGATCCCCCTGACTTAGGAACGTCACTTCTATGGATTATTTTTATGGACACCCTCTAAAGGTACTTAGATTATACTCAAAAACGTGAACTTATGCCATGTTTTTCCTAAAGTTTCATCGCTTTTGCAGTGCTTAATGGCTTTTGATGTTTTATCCTGCATTTTTTTGGTATGTTTTACTTAATTAAACCTTTATGAGGAGGCTAATATGAATCCGTTGGAAACGTATCTGTCCGGTTTACCCGTTGAAGCACATAGAGAAAAAATGAAAACCGTCTTCGACTGGATTATAACCACCTACCCACAACTCGAAGTCGCCATAAAATGGAATCAACCGATGTTTATCGATCACGGAACCTTTATTATCGGATTCAGTGCCGCAAAAGATCACATGTCTTTCACACCTGAGGAAGAAGTCATCGGTATTTTCTCCGAAGCCATTAAAAAGTCCGGCTATACGCATACAAAAGGGCTTGCCAGAATCAAATGGAACGAACCCGTTGATTATGCTCTGTTGTCACAAATGATTGATTACAATATTCGGGATAAAGCCGATTGCAAAACGTTTTTCAGGGTAAAAATTAAACGTGAATAACAACGAGGAGGTAAACCTATGAAATCATTAAAATTGGCAGAAAAAAGATCTTCTGTCAGAGCATATAAAAACAAACCCCTGCGAGAAGAAGACCTTAACGCTCTAAATCTATTGCTTGCTCATCCACCCAAATTTCCGGGCGCAGAGGATATTGAGTTTTTCTTTTTGAAAGACGGCCTCAATCAATCTCAATGGCTCCATAACCTTGCCGGCTATAACGGCATTATGATTGAAGCCCCACACTACTATGTCCTGCTCAGTGAAGACAACCCCGAAGCATTCAAAGCGGTCGGTTATACCGGAGAATGGTTTATTCTCAACGCTCTCAAACAGGGCATCGGAAGCTGTTGGCTTGAAATTCTCGACAGTGACCGCGTAAAATCCGTCGCCGGAATCGACAGCCCCAAAAAAGCCGTTGCCATGATCGCCGTCGGATATGGACAGAAAGAATATCAAAATTCTCAATTTTTCTCAAAAACCACAAAAGAAAGTCTTTTCAGTTTAGCAGAAATGGGTTATCCGGACATCAACACCGACCATCTGGGAAAAGAACCCGTCAGTTATCGCAAATCCATTACCGAACTGATCTATATGAATGAGTGGGGCAACGCTCCTGCCATTTCAGATTTGGAACAAATGGAACTGCATAAGGCGCTGTTCTATATGCGCCTCGCGCCTTCCTATGAAAATCGTCAACCTTGGATGTTCGTCTCACGCGGCAATCACATTGATCTGGCCATGAAACAGTTTGAAGGGGCCTCTCCTGCCGTCAGAGCCATTGACGCGGGCATTGCCATGCTGTACATGGAAGTCGGCTTGCACGACTCCGGGTTCCCGGGGGAATGGCACTTATCGACTGAGCAACCGCCTGCCGATATCCCTGCCGGATACGACTTCGAAGGCCAATATATCTTCTGAATTTTTTAACCCTGAACACCATCATAAACGGACGACTCAGATGCTTTTTCCAAAGTGTTTGAGTCGTCTTTTTTGTAAATTCAAAAGCATGAGAAGCCGTTTTTCAATATTTTTTTATTGTTTTTCGATAAAAAAGTGTTGAGTTTCATAAACGCTCATGCTATACTCTGCTTAGAAGCGAAACCAAAACGACCTCGGAGGCATTTATGTGGACTCGCAAAAAATCCATTTACTTAAGTAAACTCTGCGTCATCGAATTTATCATTTTGCTCGTGGGACTGATTGCCACCGCCCCTTGGCTGGTCAATCTGTTCTTAAGTTTTTCCAGAGCACCTTTACAAGGGACAAAACCCTATTTCCTAGCCACCATATACATCGGTGCCGTTCCGGCTGCCATATTGCTTTACAGCCTCTTGAAACTGCTGGAACACATTGAGTTGGGAGCTGTTTTCATCGAAAAAAATGTCACTTATCTCAGACACATTTCATGGGCATGCTTTGCGGGTGCGCTGATCGCCATTGCCTCATCTTTTTATTACATCCCGTGGGTTTTTATCGCCATTGCGGCCGCATTTATGGGATTGATTGTACGCGTGGTCAAAAATATCGTCGGACAGGCAGTGGAACTGAAAAACGAATCGGATTATACCATTTAGAACGGAGGACGACATGCCTATTATTGTAAATCTCGATGTCATGATGGCAAAGCGAAAGATGTCCTCCGGTGAACTCGCCGAAAAAATCGGCATCAGTCAGGCCAACCTCTCGATTCTCAAAACGGGGAAGGCAAAAGCCATTCGCTTCTCGACATTGGAAGCCATTTGTGAAGCACTTAAGTGCCAGCCGGGTGATATTCTCGCCTATGAAAAACAGGATTAGAATCACTTCGTCCCCTCTTTTATGGGATTAACTGCTTTTAGTGGAGATATACCTGGGGATATGTGCACTCTGTTATGTAAATATTTTATATTAATGTGATTTAAATACTTATTTTGCATTCTTTATTGCAAGGAAAGGAGTACTTCTATGGATTCTATCACTCAACCGCCATTACCGACTAAAAAGCCCTCTTTTACAGCAGATCGAATGGATCGATTATTCGCCATACTCTTCTTTCCGATCGGTTTTCTGTTTATCCGCTGGGTCTTTTTTTCATGGCACGGATGGGGTGTTGCCGTTTTTACCGGCATTTACGCCACTGCCATCATTGCTTATTTGAAATATAAAAACAAACCGATCTCAAAACCCGGGCATTTTTGGTTTGCCGCCCTTCTCCTGACCGGGTTCAGCTATGCCCTCTACGACAATAACGGCCTCGAACCTTGGCGAAGCTTTTTTCTTCTCTGTACAGCCATCTACACGGTTTTGACCGCTTCCGGACAACTGATTCTGAAACGTACCGACAATTGGATTCTCCTCGATGGTTTGAACGGCACTTTTTCCATCCCTTTTAAAAATTTCGGTCTCCAGGCAATGACCTTGGCACAAACGTCAAAACCTTCAAAACGCGAAAAGAGATACATTCTCCCCACGCTTCTCGGGATCGCCTTTTCCCTCGGCATCTTCGCAATTGTATTGCCGCTGTTGAACTCCGCGGATAGCGGCGGATTCAAAGTCATCTTTGACAGCATCAATTTTCTGCTGTCCAAGATTCAGTTCGATTTTACATTTGATCTGATCACCCTCATTCTCGCCGTTCCCACTTCATTTTACCTATTCGGGCTCGTGGCAGGCAGCATCAACAATAGGAATTGCGACACTTTTAAAGAAAATAACATTCGTACGGCACTTGCGGACAGTCGCATGCTGAACCCCGTCACCGTCTACATCGTGCTCGCCGCCGTCAGTCTCCTGTATATTGTATTCATCGGCAGTCAGCTTCCTTACTTCTTTTCGGCTTTCATGGGTCGAATTCCGGAAGGGTGGCGCTCTTACGCCGATTACGCTCGAAGCGGCTTCTTTGAACTGCTTCAAATTACACTCATTAACTTATTGCTCCTCGTAGCTACCAATACGCTCAGCTCGGTTCCAAGGCTGAGAAGCGTTCCGCTAAAAAGCTTCAATATTCTAATCTCCTTGCTGACGCTCCTTTTGATTGCGGCGGATTTTAGTAAAATGGCGCTTTACATCGGTGCTTACGGTCTGTCGGTCAAACGCTTACTGCCCTGCTTCTTCATGGTTTTTCTCACCATCATTTTTATCGCCGTCATTCTCATGCAGAAAAAATCATTTTCCATAATGCGACTGGCGGCCGTGACGGGGACGATTTTGCTCTGTACCCTTTTTCTAATCAATCCGGACAGATTTGTCTCGGATTACAATGCGGCGCGTTATCTCGACGGAACGTTACCGGACTTTGATGTCGCCATACTCTATCGCGCCGAATCGGCGGGCATTGATGCGGCTCTGCGCGTCTACGGACAGACCTCGGACGCCGAACTTCAAGACGAGATTCTCGCCTACTTGCGGATGGTACGCTACAGCGTCTTTAATGACAAAGGCACCACCGGTGACACCATTCAGAATGCTTCTGTCAGAAAAAAATTGGAAGCCGTTCGCTTTTAGCGACGGCTTCTTTTTTGAACCTCCCTTGAATTTCCCTTAAAACCTCCCTTGAAACCTTTCTAAAACCTTTCTAAAACCCTTCTAAAACCCTTCTAAAACATTGCCGACCTTCGGCCGGCAAGTTATAATAAAGTGACAGTTTCTGTATCATTTATGGGAGGCCCTCCAATGAAGTTTTTTCATATTGCGGATCTTCATATCGGCAAGCGCGTCAACGCCTTCAGCATGATTGAAGACCAGCGTCACATTTTAAATCAAATCCTCGATGCCGTGGATTCTGAAAAGCCGGACGGGCTTTTTATCGCAGGGGATGTCTATGATAAACGCATGCCACCGGCAGAGGCCGTCGCACTTTTGGACGACTTTTTAACCCGACTTTCAGAAAAGAATTGCCCTGTTTTTATAATCAGCGGTAATCACGATTCAGCAGAACGTTTAGGTTTCGGAAATCGCCTGCTCAATCGCGCCGGACTGCATATTGCAGGCCCATATAACGGCACGGTCGAAAAGCACCTCCTTTCCGACGAACACGGTGACATTGCCATTTTTATGATGCCTTTTTTAAAACCGGCGCTTGTGGCACCTTATGCGGAAGAGCCGCCGTTATCATACGATGCCGCCGTTCGAACGGCTCTCGGAAGCCTGGCGGTTGATCCGGGCATGAGGAACATCCTCATTGCACACCAATTTGTCACATTGGGGGAAGAAACCCCGGAACGCTCCGACTCCGAAATGATTTCCGTCGGCGGCGTAGACAATATAGATGCCTCCGCTTTCGATGTTTTTGATTACGTCGCTCTCGGGCACATTCACCGCCCTCAAAAAATCGGACGCGCTTCCATTCGCTATGCCGGCTCCCCCTTAAAATATTCTTTTTCGGAAGTCCGGCATCAAAAAAGCATTACCGTTGTTGAACTCTTTGAAAAATCAAATATAAAGTTGACGCAAATCGCACTGACGCCTTTGAGAGACATGGTTGAAATCAAAGGGCCACTCGCCGGATTGATTGAGGCAGGACGGTCACTCCCGGCGCAAACGGAAGATTACGTGCGCGCCATACTGACCGATGAAGAACCACTCTATGATGCCGTCGGTCAGCTCCGGGCCGTCTATCCCAATTTAATGGCCCTGGACTTTGAAAACCGTCGAACCGCTTCCGAAAATTCTCATACGGCGGCATCCGGTAACATTGCCGAAAAGAAACCGCTTGAGCTCTTTTCCGAATTCTATACGTTACAGCATGAAACAACGCTTCCGATTGAATACGAAGCTTGGATGACCCGAATTTTTGACCGCACTTCAGGAGATGACGATGAAACCCATTAAACTTTCCATGACGGCCTTCGGCCCATATCCCATTCCCACAACCATTGATTTTTCAATATTTGACGGCAGTGGACTCTTCCTGATCACAGGGGATACCGGTGCGGGGAAAACCACCATTTTCGACGCGATCGCATTTGCCCTCTTCGGAGAAGCCAGCGGCGATATCCGAAGCGTGGACACCCTCCGCAGTGACTTTGCGGATCCTGCCGTGAAGACAGAGGTCTTACTGGAATTTTTGCACAGAGCCGATCTCTACACCGTTGTGAGAACCCCCGCTTACATGCGGCCCAAAAAGAGCGGTGACGGCCTGACCCTAGAAAAAAGCGACGCCTCTTTGACCTGTCCCGACGGTCGAGTGATCACCGGCTATCGCGAAGTATCCGCTTACATCTCTGACCTTCTCGGCATTCAGTACCGTCAGTTCAAACAAATCGCCATGATCGCACAGGGCGAATTTTTAAAACTTTTGTTGGCGGAGAGCAAAGAACGGGGTGACATTTTCAGACGCGTCTTCAACACCGATTATTATCAATGGGTTCAGCGGCGTCTCAAATCCGAAGAAATCACCCACAAGCGGCAATGTGAGCAACTTGAACAAAGCATTCTTCAACATATTGCCGGTATCATGCCCGAAACACCCCCTCTTTCCGAAATAGATTTCGAACACGCATCCGTCCATGATGCCGACGCGATCATACGCGCCTTGGAGCTCCAAAATGAACGGGATAACACCGATCAGCAGACCGTGAAAGCCCGCCTTTCCGAACTGAATGATGCCATCTCTCAAAAAGTCGTTGAACGCACACAAGCGGCCTACAGACAAAAACAGCGCGATGACTACACCGCATTTTTGAAAAAGAAAGCCGACCTTGAAGCACAACTGCCCGGGCATAACCGTCAAAAACAAATTCTTGCAGACGCGGAATCGGCCTTTTATACACTGCTGCCTTTAGCAACAGCCCTTGAAAAAGAACGCGGGGAAATTCGACAAACACAAGAGCGATTGCGGACCATTGAAGCCGAAATCGCCACACAGTCGGATCAATTCATCCGCGCACAAGAACGCCTTCTCACAGAACAAAATCGTGAACCCGATCGATCCGGGCTGACGGCTTCTATAGAATCGCTTACAAATCAACTGCCTACTTATGCGGAGTGGGACGCCCTTCAAAAAGACATCAAGTCTCTGGAATCGCAAGCTGCATCTTTTACCGAATCACTCGGTAAAAACAAAGAAAATCGGATGAAGCTTTCAGACGACCTACAAAAAACAGAAGCCCTGATTCACACGCTCGAAACGATCGAAGCCACCTTGAGTGAAGCACGCCACAGTCGCGAGGGACTCGGAACCCGCCAAAATGCTCTCAACCGACTCAAGCAAGATAAACAAAAGAGAGATGCCCTGCATTTAGAGTGTTCAATAATTGAACGCGATTTTTCATCATTTGAATCCCATTACACCTCTGCCTCAACCTTTTACTCGGAAACAGAACGTTCTTTTTTCAGAGAACAGGCCGGCATTTTAGCCGAAACGCTTCTCGAAGGTGAACCGTGTCCTGTCTGCGGCTCTGCCGAACATCCGAAACGGGCGGAAAAAAGCGAGAATGCCCCGGATGAAGCTACACTTCGCTTGGCAAAAGAAGCCGTAGAACAGGCCAGACAATCCCTGCAAACCATTACTATTCAATTGGCGGAAAAGAAAAAAACATTGGCACTCTCAGAAGAACATTTGAAAGAAAATGCCTCGGAATGGCTTAAAATCGACGATGGCACTTATGAACCGGATGCCCTCAACACTATGATTCAAACGGCAATGCAAAGCCTGCAACGCGATGTAGAAGATGCCGATCAAAAAATCCGTCTTCTCGAAGCCGATCAAGTTCAAAAAAATAAGGCCCTCAAAAATCGTCAATTGCTTGTGGATAAACTCGAATCAACACTTTCAGAGATCACGGTGCTTGAACAAAAACACCAGAGCACCATGCAAAGCCTCTCTGAAAAACGGGGTGAGGAAAAATCCCTCAAAACCGCTTTAACCTACGCCTCTAAAACAGAGGCAGAAGCCGCTATTCGGCAACAGACGATTCAGCTTGAGACAATGAAGCGCGCCCTTGTCGAAGCAGAAAATCATTTCCGCCTAACTGAAAAACAGCTCCAAGAGCATCGGACCTTGGCCGCTGAACTTTCAAACCGATTGTCCGAACACACCGCTTCCGAATCGAAGGCGCAACAGCATTTTCAGCAAAAATGCACCGCTTCCGGCTTTGAATCGGAAACGGATTATCGTGCGGCGCTAAAATCCGAATCCGACATTCAGACCCTGCGTCAAACCATTGATGCCTACGAACAGGAGTGGCGCTCCGTAGAGGAAAATCTTGAACGCCTCCGCCAAGACATTGACCCGGAGTCCGTCCCTGATATCGCTCAAATTTCAGACGCTCTGCAATCCATGGAGACTGAAAAAGACTTACAGGATCAACAGCTTCAAACGATTATTCTGCGGCTCAAAACCAATCAAAAAACAGCCGCTGCTTTAAAAAAGGTCATTTCCGACTTTCAAACCGCACAAAATGCGTATCTGACGGCTTCGACACTTTCCAAAACAGCAAACGGAGAACTTTCCGGGAAGCAAAAACTCGCCTTTGAACAATATGTGCAAGCCGCTTATTTTTATCAAATTCTAGAGGAAGCCAACAAGCGCCTCACACGCATGACGAACAACCGCTTTGAGCTGCTGCGCCGAGAAGAAGCCGACAACTTGAGGTCTCAAACCGGACTCGAAATAGATGTTTTGGACCACTACACCGGGAAGGTTCGTCCCGTAAAGTCCCTTTCAGGCGGTGAATCCTTTAAGGCTTCCCTGTCGCTGGCACTCGGGCTATCGGATGTCGTTCAGCGTTTTGCCGGCGGCGTCACACTGGACGCGCTTTTCATCGATGAGGGCTTCGGTTCTCTGGATTCCGAATCTTTGGAACAAGCCATTCAGACCTTAGATAGTCTCGCCGCAGGAAATAGGCTCGTCGGGATTATCTCGCACGTTCCGGAATTGAAAGAACGCATTGACCGCCAAATTATCGTTCAAAAAAGCAATCAGGGAAGCACCGTCTCCGTTAAATAGAGCATGGGCGCTTCCCTGCTTTTTTATTTCAAGTTTTTTATTTCAAGTGGCATTAACCGGTAATTTCTCGAAAACCCAACGGTTCCAGCGCATTTTTCACCGTACCTACAAAATCTTCTTCTGCGCCCCATGAGAATCGAAAGATGGCGCCTTGGCCACCGCCCGCTCCGACGGCATCTACAAAAATTTCATCATTTTCGTCGGCAAGAAGCATCACCGTCAAGCTCGCACGGTTTGAGGAACGCATATAATACTTTTCGAAAACATACATGCGTACTTCGGCGGTTCCTACTGTGTGGCTCACCTGATCGATGAGTTCGCAACTGATCGCACTGTTCTGAATATACTCTGTCAATTGAAATTCAACTTTTGACAAGTCTCCGCTGCCTCGCATGGACAATCTGGCCATTTCTGCCTCCTAATCGGTCTGTTAGAGTAACTACCGGTCTGTTCGGGTGACTATTGGTAACTTCCTGTGAAGAACATCAAATAGTAATTGTACAGCATCTCTCCGATTCCGTCTTTGTACATCTCATACCCGCTTACTACGGATTGTACTTCCTCTTGCGAGTAGCTCGGCAAAGACGCTGATTTTTCATCTAAGTCCTTCATGAGATCGGCAACCGCCTGGCTATTTACAAATCCGTCAACACCGGTCATGAGAAGTTCTTGGACATAGGCATTCAGTGTATCCGGGTCTTCTGTCAAAGCGATCAATCCTGTTGACTCTTGATCACCGATGACCGGAATTTCAACCGCGTCACCATAAGCGACGTAAGAGATGGCTTGAGAAATAGAAATACCCTGAATCGAATAGTCATAAGCGACGCGACGTATGAGCATGTCATTTCCGTCGATATAGAATGCCAGTGTCATCGTTATATTCGGCACACCGCTTTCGCTGTCTTCCATTTGTGTCAACATATCTTGATAAGCCGCGATCCCCTCATCCAAGAAACTCGCATAATCTTCATCATAATTGGTGTCGAGTTCTGTTTTGAAATCCTCAAGATCGATTTCTGTCATTCCGAGTTTTTCATAATCTCCGGATGTTTCAAGCTGTGTCAATAACGCTTCAAGTCGATTTTTGACAAAAGCTTTCATCGCCTCATCGGTTTTAGCCGATTCCAGCATAGAAACCATCATTTGAATCATATCCGAATAATTTGTGTCCATGACGAGTTTGTCCAGTTTGTATGTGGTTCCGCCAATGTCCACGGACTCTGTTCCCGCACTTGTAAGCGGCTCTAAAAATGTTTGAACTGCCGGGAGATAAATCGTCGGATCAAGGGCTTTAGCCGCGTCATCCGATGTGTTCATCAGAATTTGGACATACGGCTTCATGTCGATCATTTCCGCCGTACTGCCGTCCGCTTCATAATATGAAATCAAATTTTGATACGTCTCTGTAATCGGCGTCGGTAAAATTTCAGGAATGTCAAACAAGAATTGCTGTTCATCAACCTGAACGACGGCACTTAAAAGATCATTACCGTTATAAGTTGAATAAAAGGCTTCATAGAGGTCAAATGCCCCTGTTTCATCATATGCCATCTTTACATTCATCGATGCGTCTAAATTGCTTAAAATATCATTTATAAAAGTAACGGTCTCTATATCCGCATCAGGATTGGCTTCCTGAAACGCTTGCGGGTCCAATGAAAAATCCATTTCAGCCGTTGCATCGACAGCCTTAAAGTTCTGCTGCGTTGCCGCATACATTAAATAGTTCACCGGGTTACTTTTTATAAAGTAGTCCTGCACCGCACTGTAAGAAACCGCACCGATCGCAACAACCGCCACTGCAATACCAAGAATGATTTTCCACTTTTTACTCATGTTAATACTCCAATCTTCGCTATATTATGTCGTGTTCTTTTTTCCCCTCCCAATGTCAACTTAGAGAAAAACACGTCCATGGGCATTATACCCAAATTTCAGATGGAAAAAAGTCCTTTTTTGTTTTAAATGTATTGTTTATTTTCTTTGAGAACAACATCATGTGCGCCGCCCTCAACAATACTCGTCGATGAAACCAATGTGATCTTAGCATCTTTTTGGAGATCCGGTATGGTTAAAACACCGCAATTGCACATGGTTGAGCGTACTTTGCTCAGAGAAAGCGCCACATTGTCTTTCAGGCGTCCGGCGTAGGGAACAAAAGAATCTACCCCTTCTTCAAAGGATAATTTCTCACCGCCGCCCAAATCATATCGTTGCCAGTTTTTCGCTCTGGCACTGCCTTCGCCCCAGTATTCCTTCATATAACTGCCGTTGATATTGACTTTGTTCGTCGGGCTTTCGTCAAATCTTGCAAAATAGCGTCCGAGCATCAAGAAATCCGCACCCATGGCCAAAGCAAGCGTTATATGATAATCGTGTACAATTCCGCCGTCCGAGCAAATCGGAACGTAGACACCCGTTTTTTCAAAGTACTCGTCTCTGGCCTTTGCGACTTCCATTACTGCAGTCGCCTGCCCCCTGCCGATACCCTTTTGCTCTCTGGTGATACAAATTGCACCGCCGCCGATACCGACTTTTACGAAATCGGCGCCTGCTTCCGCAAGAAACAGGAATCCTTCTTTATCGACGATATTTCCCGCGCCGACTTTTACCGAATCCCCATACTCTGCGCGAATGTATTCCAGTGTCCGCTTTTGCCACTCGCTGAATCCTTCCGAGCTGTCAATGCACAGCACATCCGCACCGGCTTCTATCAACGCCGGCACACGGGTTTTATAATCCCGCGTATTGATTCCCGCGCCGACGACGTATCTCTTTTTATCGTCGATGAGCTCATTTTCATTCTTTTTGGAGGAATCATAATCTTTTCTGAAAACGAGATACACGAGTCTCTGATCGGCATCCACCAGAGGCAAACAATTGAGTTTGTTGTCCCAAATAATATCGTTGGCTTCTTTCAGCGTCGTATTGGCATCAGCCCATACCAAAGACTCAAAAGGCGTCATAAAAGTCTCCACCTTGGTCGTCGGCGCCATCCGGCTGACCCGATAATCACGGCTGGTTACCAAGCCCACCAGCTTCCCATCCGAGGTTCCGTCCGTCGTTACCGCTATCGTTGAGTGACCGGTTTTATTTTTGAGATTCAGAACGTCTGCCAGAGTGTCTTCTGGAGAAACGTTTGAATCACTGATGACAAATCCCGCTCTGTAATTTTTGACGCGTGAAACCATTTGCGCTTGGCTTTCAATCGCTTGAGAGCCAAAAATAAACGAAATACCGCCCTCTTTCGCAAGTGCAATGGCCATTTTATCATCAGAAACGGATTGCATAACTGCAGAAGTCAGCGGTATATTCATAGAAAGCGACGGCGTTTCACCCTTTTTATACTTTACGATCGGCGTCTTCAAACTGACATTGTCCGGTACGCACTCCGCCGAAGAATATCCGGGAATCAATAAGTACTCACCAAATGTCCTAGACGGTTCATTAAAATATCTTGCCATTGCCATCCTCCTTTTATATTGTGGTAAAGCTTAATTATCTTAATCGCCATTGTACCATAAAGCACGGGAAATTTTAAGATGTGATTTGAATTCGTTTTTGAGGATATATAAATGTTATGATAAAATGACCCGATTTATGGGACAGACCACAGGAGGTTTCTATGCTTTTCATTTGTTATCCCAATTGTTCAACCTGTAAAAAAGCCAAGGCATGGCTGGATGCATCCGGCATTTCTTATACGTTCAGAGACATCAAACAGCAAAATCCAACGGCCGAAGAGCTCCGTTCGTGGCTTCTGAAAAGCGGATTGCCGTCCAAACGCTTTTTCAATACCAGCGGATTGCCCTATCGCGCCCTCGGATTAAAAGATAAACTGGCGGGAATGGATGACGCGGCACGCATTGCACTGCTCTCTACAGACGGCATGCTCGTCAAACGCCCGATCCTTATCGGCGACGACTTTGTCCTCGTCGGATTTAAAGAATCGGAATGGGCAGAACACCTTTCAAATTAAAAACAGGCGCACAAGCGCCTGTTTTTTTGTGATTAATATTGCGCGTAACCCATTCCAAAACTCGAATTTCCGATCACTTCACGGATGTTTCCCGTCGCCTCGTCAATCGTGCAGGAAACATAGCCTTGCCACATCTCTTCCAATCCGGTGTCATAGTTCATATGAGCCTCTTCGAAAAGAACGACATAAGGCGTCATACCGTCTACAGTATGATATTTTCTAAGCTCGACCACTGTTCCGGTCGGATCTGCATACCCGAAATAGCTTACGACGGAACCTGTCAGATTCCCACTTTTTGAAACCCGATACGTAATTTCATTAACGACGCCGTACACTTTGTCAAACTGTTCCATGGTTGTCGCTTTGAATCGCAAAGGATTAGACGACTTCATGAGTACGGTTGCCGCGTCTTCCAGGGATACAACACTGTAGGTGTTATCCTTTAGATACTTCGACACATAGGTCTTCATCGCTGCCGCTTCCGACAAATAGGATTGATAATCCTGTGCACTCTGATCATCACCGAAATCGGAATTTTGGTAAGTCACCGCTTGTTTGACTGCAAACGTATAATCATTGGGCTTTTCGGCGTCACCTGCTGATTGCCCATCGGATTCAGGAGCGGTTACCGCCGCAGGAACCGCTTCGGGATATGCGGCAATAAAGGCATCCGCTTTTTCTTTTCCGAATGTATTTTCAATCAACTCCGGTGAGGCTTGAGCCGCTTGATAAAGTCCTTTTGAAAGCAATTCAAACACATTGCCGCGTGTCAATTTTTGAGAACCGTCCGTCGCCGTGTCGAGGCCGATACCATATTGAGCGGAAATCGTCTCCGCCGCAGTCTCATAGGCAATTCCTTCCGTGGAATACCCGATGCTCTTCAGGAGAAAAAGTGCCGCTTGATTGTAGTTGATTTGTTGTCCGAGTCCAAACGTTCCGTCACCCATACCCGCTGTCAATCCCGAAGCATATGCCTGTTCGATTAAGCCGTATGCCCAATGTGATTTAGGGACGTCCGTAAAAGTCTGAATCCCCGAACCGTTTTGCGATCCCTCCGAAGAGCCGTTCTGATCCGCCGTTTGGTTAGTGGCAGAAAACTTGAGCAAAATCGCCATCATCTCTTCCCGCTTGATGGCCTCTCCCTCATGCAAATTGCCACTCGTATCTCCGGTAATGACGCCAAGCCCATAGAGGAGCTGGCCGTAGGTTTGTTCCGCTGCAAATGCCGGACTCATCGCCATTAAGATAACCACTGAAAAAATCATTGCTGCCATTACTTTTTTCATAATTCTGTAATTTCCTCCTAAATTTATGGTTAATAGGATTATACAATATTTGTAAAATACATGCAATGCTTTTTATTATGCCAACACGATTATTTTTATAAAATTATTTTTTCAGTTGGGGTCTCTGCTCGGAATCTCCATAATAAATCATCCGGTTGTACATATGCTTAAATCCGTATTTTTCATATACCTTCTTAGCCGATTTATTTCCCAAATCCACATGCAATGAAAGATTGCCGCCGGTGAGTTCAATTGCCCGTCGAATGAGTTCACTGCCGACGCCCCTTCCCTTACTGGATTTTTCAGTCCCGATATACGCCAAGTGATACGTCGGTATAAAATCTTTAAACCCGATATTTACCACAATGCAAATGCCCACAGGCACGCCATTTCTTGAAGCGAGAAGAATGTATCCTCTCTCCATTGCATTCCCGATTGCATCGGCTGTTTCCAAGACGGTATCCGAATATTCCGCCAGCCATCGACGCGTCATATCGATAAGGTCTCTTTTTGAGAGCGATTGAAAATCAAAAATGCGATCGACCTGCAAAGCACTTTTCCCTTCATTTAAGATGATCACATGGCGCCCCTTTTCCAGTTTACCTTCCCCGGCCATCCGATAAAAAGCGGCAAAAGCATATGCCTCATGATCCGATACACGAATGTGTTCACTCTTTCTGAGAAGCTTCGCCGCCTCTTTCAACTGTTCCGAACGAACTCTGACAATTGCACCGTGGGATTCTTTTAAAGCCGTCAGAGCGCGCTCATGGAGCTCATGATTTTGCAAAAGATGTCCATAGGCTGTTTCTCCTGATGACTCCCTCGAAAAAGTGTCTCTAATTTCAGCTTCATAAGTCAAAAAATCTCGCTTTTCAGAAGCGCCGCAAAAAATAGCCGGGAAAATAGGCACCTCTCCCCGCATCCATTTTTTTAAAAGGTCATTATAAATACCTGTCACCGTATAACCATGCCCCAGTTGGGTAAACATCGTGTTGACTTGACCGTTTAAGCGCGCTACTCTTTCGTCTCCCATAGATTCCAACATCATTTGACTGTTGTGTGTATGGGTATAGCCCTCCGCCGCAAGGTACGCTCCCGATTCTTCGGCCGCCCGAATCAAGATGTTTCGTCGCGAGGTTCCTTCCGCCTTTCTAAGGTCTTTAAGCGGCACCGTTTTGAACCGCATTTGTTTCCAGCGTTCATTTTTAAACCAAGCAATTTCACAATGCATGCCTTCAATTGATGCATAATAGACCATCGACTGAATATAAGGCTGCGACCCATCAATCAATACCTTATTAAGTTTTCTCGCCAAAGCGTCCTTAATCAACGCCTCCGCAACGCGATCCATCTTATGACCGGATGGATTTTGCCCTTCTAATTTAATGTAGATTTCGCCAACGTCCAACACCTTTTCCAGCTTCCCAGCTCTAAGCAGGGGTGTCCGTCCACTCCGCAGCATATCTGCCTCCTTCTTTAAAATCCCTTTATCTGCCTGATCGTTTTCCGTCCTATTAATCGTATCAAGAATTTTAAAAGCTTGCAAATGATGCGTTTACTCGACAGGCTTTTCGTGTATAAATGAAAACGGGCGTCAACCACGATGCCCACGCACTTAACAAAAAAGGAGACTTAGATTATGTTTGAATTGAATGGAAAAGTAGCCGTTGTTACAGGTGCATCCAGCGGACTAGGTGCTGACGCCGCACGCGCATATGCGAAGAATGGTGCCAATGTCGCGCTCCTTGCGCGTCGAAAAGAAAAACTTGAAAGTTTAGCGGAAGAACTGCGGACATTCGGTGTGGATGCACTTCCGGTAGAATGCGACGTCACATCCGAACCTTCCGTAAAAGCCGGTATCGAAGAAGTCATTCAACACTTCGGAAAAATCGATATTTTACTCAACAACGCGGGTATCGCCGTTCGAGGCGGTGTAGACACATTGTCCGTTGCCGATTGGGACAAATCCATGGACGTCAACGTCAAAGGGATCTTTCTCGTTTCAAAATACGTCGTTCCCCATATGAAAGAAAAAAATTACGGAAAAATCGTCAATATCAGTTCAGTCAACGCCTTTATCGGAGACAAGCAAGATATCTTTATCCGCCACGGCTATAACGCTTCAAAGAGCGCCGTATTGGGGCTTTCCATGGCAATGGCGGCTTCCTACGGCAAATACAATATTACCGTTAATTCAGTCTGCCCGGGCCTTTTTGAAACGGAAATGACCGAGAATTCCCTCTTTAAATCAGATGCCTTCCTCGAAGGATACAGTGCCGTATGTCCGATGGGGCGCCCCGGGAAAAAAGGTGAAGTCAGCGGACCGATTCTCTTTTTCTCAAGCGAAGCCTCCAGTTATGTCACCGGACAATTTGTGATTGTAGACGGCGGTACTTCTTTCGTATGATGCTAAAAACACACTTCATGATGTGAAGAGCACACCGTCTTTCGATGAAAAAAACACCTGCGCTAACCGATGTGCAGGTGTTTTTATATAAATCCGGCATCACAAAACATGACGTGGCGATAATAAATCATGTTTCTTCTCAGTCGCATCTGTCTGTATGAATCGTATGCGCTGGCGTGAAATGATGTCGGCTGAAATAGCCGGATGCCTGTATCGTCCGTCTTTTTTTGTGTATCCGGTCACTAGGATCGCCTGTGTCGGACAATAGTTAAAACAAGCGTAGCAGTGATAACAATTCACTTTTGAGAGCCAGAGCGGAAGTCGCTCCCTGACGATCACCTTTCCCGAAGGACAAACTTTTTCGCAAATGCCGCATCCGGTGCAATCGTCGTCCACAAAAAACGGAATTTTTTGATTGTTCTTATCAGCGATTGTTTCAACGGCCCACTGCTTGGCATACGCCGCCCATTTTTCAATGCCGCGCTTCGGAATAACCGTCGTTGCCCTTTCGGAAATAACCGCGGTCGCTTCTGAAAGCATTCGTTCCGTTTCCCACGAGTCCTTTTTCGTCCATTGCCCGTCCAGCGCCTCTGGCCAGTTTTGATTATAGGTATGCCTCGGGATAAACTCAGCCGGACTGTTGCGCATCATTCTTATCTGAAAGAAAGCATTCAACGACTTCCCTTTTTTCTCCAGTATTTTTTGCAGCTGGATATCCTGCTCTCCGGGGAATCCCGAATGTGTCACCACCGCAAAAATATAATTCACTCCGTCTAAATTCAGCTTAGAAAGAATGTTCCGGATGTGTTGCGGCACAGAACCCTCATGCACGGGAAAAACCAAACCGATACAATCCGAATTCGGTTCAAAAGAGCGTTTCCAGGCTTCATCTTCTACGCCGCCGAAAGGCCCCACAAGGGCTTTCATCTCTACGGATTCACCTCTTGCCCCCAGTGCTTCCGACAACCGATCTGCCACATAAAGTGTATTTCCCGTCCCGCTGAAATAATATAACTTCATATGCTGTACCTCCGTTATAACGTCTCCAGTATGTCACAGCAAAATATGAAGCATAAAAAGTTGAGATTAATATTATGTTAAATTTGACCAGAATATACCAAATTGACATCTCCGATTGTTTCTCTTATAATGAAGGTGCATCGAGGTCTTTCTAGTTTTGATACTGCCGGTGCAAATCCACCCCCTGACAACAGCACGCTTGTCGTCAAGGCGATGAGGTTTTATGATGAACAGAACAGTCAAATGGACCCAATTTATAACTTTGATGATCGCACTTTTTGCAACCGACGGGAGAAGTGCGTCCAAAATTAATCGGCTCCGACTGACTGTCGAATATCCATGGAAATAGAGCGCATCTATTCGGTTCAAAACAACCGGATTCAGTGATGATCTGCTTGCCAAGGCTTCGGCCTTGGCTTTTTTATTTGAAAAAACCGATTCCCAGCGAGGTGACTTATGATTCAATGCAGTATTAATGCCCTGACAAAATCTTATGGTGCGGAAAAAATATTCGAAACCATTACCTTTTCCATACAAGAAAACGACCGCATCGGCCTAATCGGTCAAAACGGCTGCGGCAAAACCACTTTGATGAAAATTTTAATCGGAGAAGAAACGGCTACCGGCGGTGAAGTCTATATAAAAAAGGGGCTCAGACTTGGCTATCTGGCGCAAACACACGCCCCGCGTCCCTTAAAAACCGCACGTGAAGTCTTGACCGAAGCCTTTTCGGAAGCCCTTTCCGTTCAGGCAAAAATGAAAGCACTCGAAACCGAATTCAGCCTTTTGACCGGCGATGCACTGGATGAAGCCATGCGCCGCTACGGACAAGCTATGGAAGCCTTTGAACAGCTGGAAGGTTACAACATCGAAATGAAAATCGAACGCATTTGCAACGGTTTGGGACTGGATACAGCCCTTCAGGAAACACCTTTTGAAACTTTAAGCGGCGGTGAAAAAACTCGGATCGCACTGGCAAAGCTCTTGCTTGAAGCACCGGATTTGCTCCTGCTCGATGAGCCGACAAACCATTTGGACATGAAAGCCATCCGCTGGCTGGAACAATTCATTGCCGAATACGGCGGCGCCGTCATGGCAATCTCCCATGACCGTTATTTTCTCGATAAAGTCGCCACTCAAATTTATGAGCTCACGCCAAGTGAAATGCACCTTTACAAAGGGAATTACAGCGATTACGTCATTGAGAAAGAACGACGTTTTGTCGAAGCATTTCGCCAATATCAAAATCAGCAACGCCAAATCGGCCGTATGAAAGAACAAATTCATCGATACCGTGTTTGGGGTGCCATGCGCGACAGTGAAGTCATGTACAAACGTGCCAAAGAACTGGAAAAACGCCTTGAGAAAATTGATGCCCTCGATAAACCCATCCGAGAAAATCGGCGCATGCGTCTTTCGGAAGTTGCCGCCGAGCGGTCCGGAAAACGCGTCCTCACGCTGGAATCAGTCGATAAATCTTTCGGCTTGCGGCAATTGTTTAAACAAGCGACCTTCACCTTGTTCTACAAAGACAGCGTTTGCCTCATGGGGCCAAACGGAAGCGGAAAAACCACGCTGATAAAAATGATCCTCGGAGATTCGACACCTGATGCCGGAAAAATCCTCATCGGAGCGGGCGTCAAGCCGGGCTATTTGCCTCAGGAAATCACTTTCCCGAACCCGGCACAAACCCTCGTCGAATACTTTGCCGACACACATGGCGTTAATTTCGGCACGGCACGCGGTGCCCTAGCACAAGCACTCTTTACGGGAGAAGATGTCATGCGCCGTATCAGCAGTCTTTCGGGGGGTGAAAAAACACGGCTCAAACTTTGTTCGATGACTTATGAAAAAGTCAATTTGCTCATTTTGGATGAGCCCACCAATCATTTGGACATCGAATCAAGAGAAGTGCTCGAAGAAATGCTGATTGACTTTGACGGCACCTTGCTCTTTGTCTCCCATGACCGCTACTTTGTCGAACAGATTGCCGATCAAATCGTTGAAATAAAGGATGGCGCCCTCATTCACTATCCGTTTGGATACAGTGAATACCTCGAAGCCTCTGAGCACACACAACCTTCCTCTGAACCGGCTCAATCCCCGTCAGTCAATCAGAAACCCAATTTGACGTCGGAATCACTTTCAACGCCGGATGTGAGTTCGTCTTTCGGCTCAGATTCGTCACCGTCGCGTCCGGCAAAAGCGACCAATGAAAAATTCAATGAAAAGCGTTTTGAAATCATCACCGCCGAAATTGAATCTTTAGAGGCAAAACTAAAGGCACTGGAAGCTGCCATGTCCGAAAACGCAACAAATGCCGAACGGTTGTCTGAACTGGATGCGGAGTGCAAGGCGGTTTCCGAACAAATTCAGCCGCTCTACGAAAAATGGGAACAGCTTATGCGTTAGATTTCTTTGAAGCGTTCTTTGTAAAACCAAAAACCAGAGCACCCACCCCGCCCAAAATCGGCATCCAATAGACCGGAATAAGCTGAATCAAACTTCCTGCCAAAAGCAAACTCACCGGGAGCACAATTTTTACTGCGCTGAAGACCAAGCTGAATACTCTGCCGCGCAGTACCTCCGGGACGTGTTTTTGGAGCAGATAAAGAATCGGAACATCGATGAGCGCAATGGTAATACCAAAAATCAACATCAGAAAAATGTAGAGCGACGACACGGCAACCGTTGTTTTGTAAACGATCGGTATCAAAAGCGTCGCGCCGAGCACGACAGAAGCAAGTCCCATAATCGGTACCGTCACCAGCAAAATCATCCGGTATTCAAAGCGTTTCATCAATCGCTCCACCCAAATAGCCCCCACAATCATTCCGACGGGAAATGCGCCGTTGATCATGCCATAGATGCCGTCCGGAAGTCCGAGAACCGTTGTCACCATATACGGCAAGGGGACTTCAAGAGAAAAGCCCAGAAAAAAATTCAGGAAAACAAATATACCGATGAATTCTTTGAGTTTATCATCACCCCGAATATAGCGAATTGCCCCTGAAAGCGATTTTTTCATCGAAATCTCAGGGCGTGAATTGGCGCTTGCACCGGAAAGCGGCTTGAAAAAGCATTCTGTTGCCCCGGAAAATAGGAATGAGATGGCATTGATGAGCAGAAACAGCTCAATCGGCCAAATGGCATAAACAACGCCCCCGATCAATGGTCCCATAATAGAAGAAAGAGAATCAATCATCTTGCTCTGCGCATTGATTCTAAGTAAATGCCGCTCGGATACAAGCACCGGTTTCAAAGATTCAATGGCAATTCCGAACAGCGTTGACGAAAGCGTCAGCAGAACGGTTGTCGCATAGATAATCGGCAATGTCAGTCCCAAATGAGACGCATAAAAATACAGACTCAGAAAGAGCAATCCATTTGTCCAATCGCTTCCGACCACCAGTTTCTTTTTATCAAATCGGTCTGTAAGGATTCCCGCTATCGGCCCAAAAAGAATCATCGGCAAAGTTCCCAGCATCAAGGTAATAGAAAAATTCAATGCGGATCCGGTTTGCTTTAGAACATAAAGCCCGATTGCAAATGTATAAATCGCCGAACCAAACAACGAGATGCCTTTTCCGAGCACATAGAGCGTATAATTCAGCCGTTCGTTTCTATTCATTGAATCATCGGATGGATGCTTCTGCGTTTTCATATTTTTCTCCTTTTTATTTCAGTGTACAATCCGGTCTCAACCCCACTTCAAGTCCTTTTCCAAGAAAAAAATCGACCCATTTGACACAAAAATAAAAAACCATGGGGTAAACCCTATGGTTTTTTTCTCTTCCGAAATTTACTTTTAAACGCCTTTATTTTGAAGCCGATTTCTTTTATCCAGTATGAGTCCCATCATGACAAAAAGAATGATTACAACAAACCATATCGGAAGTATCCCATAGTGATGATATGCCTGTGCCTTTTCATAACTTCCAACTGCGACTCCACTATTGATCAGTTCTTCAAGTTGAGCAATTCTAACGGTTATTATCCATCCGCCTAGGACATCTCCGATCACGATACCACAAAAGCAACCCACCGTTGTCAACGTGGCCGTCATCGGTTTGTTTGCGAAAATTAAAATAATAACCGCCACCCAAGTATACATAAAAGAACGCCTGTAAATCCATCCGGCGGTATAACTTTCGAAGGGCATCCCCTGCGCGAAATACAATCTGCATAAAAAGTAACCCAACAAATAAACCACCAATAAAACGACTAAATGCACCGTTTTTTTATTCATCCTCGTCCCTCTTTTTTCATTGTTTGCTAAGTATCCTTATCCTGCCTTCTCCCGTAGCAAATCATCATAGCGACTTGTTCCCCATCGACAAAATAATCTTCATAGATGCCACCCTTTTGAATCGCCTTTGAACGATACTGCGCTTCACACACAAATCCAAGTGATTTGATGCGTTCCAAAATAAAGCGCAGCGTAAATCCGTGCCGGTATTTTGGTTCAATTTTTGATTTTGAGCTGAATTTTTCAAAGGTAATGTAACTCGCCATCAGAATGGTCTTATCGTTCAATAGAGGTGCCACACGATCCAGCAAAAAATCCTCATGCTCAAACGCATAATTGCTTGAACCGGAATAGTCCACCAAAACATCGGCGCAACCGTTTTTAAGTGGCATGTGTTCAAAATCACAGGCCACCAGAATCACCTTTTTCCCGAGCCCAGCCCGTTCCAATCGTCGTTTCAACCATCGCAGGCGATTCAAATCCCGATCTACAGCAAAATAGAAAGCGTCTTTGGGCAGATCTTCATAAAAATGACGTAAGAAAAAACCATGCCCGACACCGAGTTCAACAAAGGTCATTCCTGAAAACGATTCAAGCGGCACATGATGTCCCACCCAAGACAATCCTTTATAAATTGTATTCAGATAAGACTGGTCTGTCTTTTGAATATAGGCTTCTATTTCAAAGGGATCTTCCAAAGGTGTTTGTTCCCCTTCAAAACAGTCTTCCGCCATTAAAATTCCTTCTGAGATTTGAAACGACGCGCATCCCGCTTCACATTTCAAAATTCCCTTCATAACCTGTTCCCACTTCACAGACCCACTTTCTAAAATGAGCGGGCGACCGCATACCGGACAGGCCAAACGATCCAGTGCAGAAATCGGCACGCCGAACGATACCGCCGGATCACTCGGAATTTCCAGTTCGTTCAGAGCCTGAACAACTGCATTTCGAGACGCTTCATAAGTTTCGATTGCATGCTCCAAATCAGTCAACTTATCCGAAAAGAGAGAACGGTAATAAAGACTTTTTTCGTACTCTGTCAGTTTTCCGATGCGTTTAAAGGCAACAATTTGCTGAATCTCCGCAAGTGTAAAACCCAGCTTCTTGAAATGTTGTACATCTTCATATTCTACCTGGCAGCGCGCATCAAAATCATACTGTCCCCCCAACTTTTCGGGAAGAATTAAATCCATGGCCATATAGTGCCGGATCGTATCAATGGTCGTATGCAGATGTGATGCAAAAACGCCGATTCTCATACCTTCTCCTTATCCGTAAAGGAATATTTAAATTTTCTCCACATCTCCTTTTTAATTATACCATACCCGTTTATACCGAACATGTGAAAGAAGTCTTTTATTCCAAAATAAATGTGATAAAATAAATATATACAGTTCATACATACTATTAAGCACTATCTCAATTTATCTCAGGTTTAATAAAGGGGGCCGTGATTATTTATGAAAAATCCGAGTGCAATTTCTTCGGTTTTCACAACAGATGAAGATATTCTTGCGGCATTTAAGCTTGTTCTTCCCTATCTCAATCACATCGTGAGAGAAGATATGGCCGTCGGACTGACAGATTTGAAAGAATACCTCGGTTATTACAAAGCAAAAAAGTTTGAACTGGATTTGCCGGAGGGCAAGCCAATCAAAGGAATTGACACCATCACTGAATGCATCCAAAAAAGAGTAGACACTTTTGCTGATATCCCACCCGAAGTCTATGGCAGACCGATTAAAACCATTTTCACCCCGATTTATGGTCTCGACGGCAGCGTCGTCGGAACGCTCAGCTCCGGTATTGATTCACAAGACAATGAAAAATTGCTCCTTGCCATCAATGAGCTCAACGGTTCCATCGCCGAAGCGGCAGCAGGACTCAATGAAGTCGCCGACGATGCCAAAAGCCTTGCTCAATCCGGCGGACAGTCCATTCTCATGGCAAAAGATTTGGAGAAGAAAAATCAACACACTGCCGAGATTTTGGAATTTATAAAAACCATTGCCACACAGACCAACCTTCTGGGTCTCAATGCCGCAATCGAAGCGGCAAGAGCAGGTGAACACGGACGCGGATTTGCAGTCGTTGCCGAAGAAGTCCGAAAATTGGCCACTCAATCTCAGGAAGCCGTTCAAAAAATTCAAGCCACCATTTCTGAAATGAACCACGCTGTGAACGCTCTCTCTGAGTCCATTGAAAGCACCGGGGACATCAGCCAAAGCCAAGCAAAATTGACCACCGAAATTTCAGAGAGCCTGGAAAAAATCTCTCAAACCGCTCATGAGCTTGAAAACTTTGCTCAACGCTATCGTTAAACTTTATATTTCATTATTCCATCCGGTATTTAAAATACTACTATTCTTACCAATAGAAAAGAGCCTTAAAAGGCTCTTCTTTTTTTATTTCCCATTAAGCTGAAACACGTGCCCTTGCATATTCAAGCGCCTCTTCCGCCGTCGCAAACAATTTAACTTCCGCATAAAATCCGACTTTTTTGAGTGCCTTAAGCGGCTGATCGCCAACACCCGCTAAAATGATTTGAATGTGCTTTTTCTTACACGTTTCGATCATTCTCCTAAAAGCGTGTAAAGCGGTGGCATCAATAATTGGAACATTGGTCATACCGACGATTAAATATTCTGTCGTAACACCCAATTCTCCGAGAACATCCAAAAACTTATCTGCCGCTCCGAAGAAAAACGGCCCGTTGATTTCATAATGCTTGATGCGCCCGGTTACGGCAATCGACGTTCTTTCAGATTCTACCTTTTCATCCGAATCTTTTCCGCGGCCTAATCCCGGCGTTTGTTCTTCAGAAAAATCCAGATTTCCCACGCCGATGTTGCTGACTTCGATCATACGTCGCATAAAGAGGAAAGAAGCGAGTACAATACCGACTTCAATAGCCATAATAAGGTCTACAAGCACCGTAATCAGAAACGTGGTCAGTAAGACGGCGACATCACTTTTCGGTGCCCTGAAAAGTCGCTGAAAAGCACGCCACTCACTCATGTTATAAGCAACGATAATCAAAACGGCCGCCAGAGACGCAAGAGGAATAAGCTTGGCAAGCGGCATAAGCGCCATCAAAATCACGAGCAAAGTCAATGCGTGAACCATGCCGGCAACCGGTGTTCTCCCGCCGTTATTGATGTTGGCAACGGTTCGTGCAATGGCCCCTGTCGCAGGAATACCACCGAAGATGGCCGACATGCCGTTGGCAACACCTTGAGCAATCAGTTCCATGTTGGAACGGTGTTTTTCCCCGATCATACCGTCTGAGACAACGGCTGAAAGAAGCGATTCAATAGAACCCAAAACTGCAATACTGAATGCCGCCGGGAGGAGCAAGCGCATTTCCGACAGCGAAAAATTCGGAAGCGTCGGTACCGGAAGTGACGAAGCAAGTGTGCCAAAGCGGCTCCCGATGGTTTCTACTTCGGTGAGTCCGAAGAATTTAACAATTAAAGACGTCACGATGAGCGCAATCAGAGCACCCGGAATTTTGCGATTGATTTTCGGCCAAAGAATGATAATCAGCAGTGCAAGAACGCCGATCGCCGTCGTCTGAAGGTGCATGGTACCGGAAGCATTAAAATAAGACTGCCATTTCCCGATGAAATCCGCCGGAACAGAATCGATTTTTAGGCCAAAAAAATCTTTGATCTGCGATGAAAAAATAACCAATGCAATCCCACCCGTAAATCCCGTCGTGATCGGATACGGAATATACTTGATAACGCTCCCGAAGCGTAAGAGCCCCATGAGAATCATCATCGCACCCGCCATGAGCGTCGCAAGGGTCAATCCCTCCATTCCGAATTCGGCGACAATGCCGTAGACAACAATCATGAACGCACCGGTCGGTCCTCCGATTTGCACCCTGCTTCCCCCCAGAAGCGAGATGAAAAATCCGGCTACAATCGCGGTGTAAAGCCCTTTTTCGGGGCTAACGCCCGAAGAAATCGCAAGCGCTATGGAAAGCGGCAATGCGATAACGGCTACGACAACTCCGGCAATGACGTCCTTCAAAAATTGATCTTTTGAATAGCCTTTGAGCGTCGAAATAAGTTGTGGTTCCAATTTTGACAAAAGATGGTCCTCCCCCAATCTCCCATGAGATTCTCATTTTAAACATGTACTCTTTACAATTTCAAGGTCATTTTACGCTGAAAGCACTATGTATGCAACATGTATTTTGTTTTTTTATCAAATTTCGAAATATAAAAATCATTTTACACCCCTCTGAAAAAATACTATTGAAAATAATTGTAACAATAACAGCAAAAGCGAACCGACAAAAAAGCCGGCCCGCTTTCACACAAAATGGGGGGAATAAACGTATTTTATCAATTACAGGAGAAAGGTTTGCTTTTCATTTCCCGTCAAAAGTCGGGTTTCACCGGACACGGACACAGTGGTCTGAAGGCTTTCATCTCCAAAACTTTCAATGTGAATCTGTTCCGGTTCAATGTGGCACACCACTCTATGCCCTCGAATCGACAACGCAAATTGATAGGATTTCCAGTTGTCCAAACACTTCGGGCTCAAATACACCGTGTCCGCTTCATATTTAAATCCCGCCAGTCCGAAGACGATGATTTGCCATACGGCTCCGGCGGCCGCAGTATGAATGCCGCCTATAAAGGTGCCGCCGCTGACGGCTTTGTTGCTGTTGTTTAGGTCAATCAGACACGCCTTCTCAAAATATTTTTCCGCTTCGCTCAAATGATCAATCCGAGCCGCTACAATGGCATGCATGGCCGGACTGAGTGATGAACCGTGTTCGGTCAGCGGTTCATAATAAGCGTAATTTGCTTTGAGCACATCGTCGCCAAAGTCGGGATGCTGGACAAAAAGCTGAATGACATCTGCCTGCTTAATTACTTGTGTGTGAACGGCAACGCCGTTTGGCCACCCCCAGTATTCCAGCGGGTGTTTCAGATCGGCTTTTAGGGATTCCGGGGACCTGTGTTCCAGTTTGAAATAGCCGTCAAATTGTTCTATGCGCTTTGTATGAGGGTCAGGCTTTGGTACATACAGCCGGGTTTTCATGTCTTTCAGTACTGCCAAATCCTGATCGGTCATACCGATTGCCGTGTGAATCACCTCAACGCGCCCGGGTTTTTCACCCCGAAGGTGTTCCATAAGTGCCAGCGTCCGCTCAATAACGTATTTTGCCTGATAATTTGTAAAAACATTATTGTCAACGTTTTCATGGTACTCGTCGGGCCCGAGCAGGCGTATGAATTCATAGCGCTGTTTCTCGGGGTTAAAGTGCGTCCGGCTCTTGAGGAAAAGGCATACATCCGCCAAAATTTCGTATCCCTGATCCGCTATGAACGCCATATCTCCGGTCACATCCAAGTATTTTAGGACGGTGTAAGCAATATCCGGGGAAATGTGAATTTGCCAATCATTGAAATGATTTCGAATTCTTCTGCCGCTGATGACATCCTTGAAAAAGAAGTCCGGGCACAATTCTTCACCGGTATCCCCGCTGACCCATGCGTAAAATGCACCCCTGAATCCCAAATCTTTTGCTTTTTTGCGTGCACCTTCCAAAGTCGCATAGCGGTATTCCAAAATGTGACGGGCAATTTCAGGATTTGTATAGAGGTACATCGGGAGATTATAGATTTCTTGATCCCAAAAAGCCGCCCCTTGGTACGCTTGGCAGGAAAGTCCTCTGGCTCCGATGGGGAGCAGGGCGTGTGTCGGCGTGTGGATGATATTATGATAAAGATTGAAGAGAACTGCGGCCTGCGTCTCCAAATCTGCCTGCACCTCAATAAAATAGGCGTCCCACAGTTTCTCCCAAGCGTCAATGTGGCGCGCTTTCAAAGATTCATATCCTTCTGATTCAAATCGGGCAATCTGTGCCGCACCGGCTTGTTTCGGATATTTCGTATCATTCGAAGTGAAAATAGCGACGTATTTATAAAAGACAAAAGGTTTAGATCGGAAGAG
>JASUTA010000127.1 GCA_030445805.1 Clostridiales bacterium | reverse complement strand
AAAAAATACGTCCGTATCGCGGTCGTCGTTTTTTGGAAGATGTCATAAAAGCCTCTTATTCCCAGTCTTTATATGCGATGGCCAATTCCTCAATTTCATGTTTTTTCTGTCGCGTCATCAAGTGTAAAACAGCTGATCGCGCATCTTTTCCTTCGTAGAGCACACGATAGAGCTCTGTTGTAATCGGCATTTCAAGCTGAAAGCGCTCTTTCAGCAAATATGCCGATCGAACGGTATAAGCGCCTTCAACCACCATTCCGACAGCCTCAATCGCCTCATCGAGCGACTTACCCTGGCCGATCAAAATCCCACACCTGCGGTTTCGACTGTGCATGCTCGTGCAAGTAACGATCAGATCGCCAACGCCGGCAAGTCCTCTGAACGTCTCTGCTTGTGCACCCATTTGAATGCCCAAGCGAGAGATTTCATGAATCCCGCGTGTAATCAGAGCGGCTTTGGTATTGTCTCCGAATCCCAAGCCGTCGCTGATTCCCGCACCCAGCGCGATAATATTTTTAAGCGCCCCGCTGATCTCTACACCGATTACATCGGGGTGCGTATAAACCCTCAAAAAATCATTCGAAAATAAATCCTGAACCCACTCCGCAAGCTTTCTCGACTTTGAAGCCGAAACCAGCGCCGTCGGCAAATGAACCGCCACTTCTTCCGCATGTGAAGGCCCGGACAGTACAACAAAGGGCACCTCCGGTGCGATTCGCATCGTCATCTGTGAAGGTGTTTCAAGCGTGTGCATATCAATTCCCTTTGCAACATTGACAATCGGGACATCTTTTGACAGCAATCCTTTTTCTTTAAAATCGGAAAGAACAGCCGCATATTGCTGTGACGGGACGGCAAAAACGAGCATCTCCGCCCCATGAACCGCCTCTTCCGGCCGGCTGGTGATTTGAATAGATTCCGGGATAAGAATCCCCGGTAAATACTTATGATTGATTCGCGTACGCCGCATTTCTTCCGCATGTGATTCCGTACGCGTCCATATGGTCATATCATGGCCGTTTTCAAAAAGAGTCAGTGCCAGAGCCGTACCCCAGCTACCGGCGGCAATAACCGCTATTTTTGCCATTGTTATTCCCCCCTGGATTTTACTTTAAATACAATCGGTGTTCCTTCAAAGTTAAAATTCTTTCGAATTTGATTCTCCAAGTATCGCAAATAAGAAAAATGTGCCAATTCCGTATCATTCACAAACAGAATAAACGTCGGCGGTTTTACGGAAGCCTGTGTCGCGTAGTAAATTTTCAGGCGCTTACCCTTGTCGGAAGGCGTTTGACTGAGCGAAACCGCTTCATTAATAATGTCGTTGAGCACCCCGGTGGAAATGCGCATTGCATTATTGTTTGCAACGTAAACCGCCTTGTCCAAAATTTGATTGACGCGTTGCCCGGTCAGTGCGGACACGAAAAGAATCGGGGCATACTGCATATAACCGAGTCCCTCTCTGACGCGCTTTTGATAGGCACTCATCGTATGGCTGTCCTTTTCGAGCAAGTCCCATTTATTAATGACGATTACCGATGCTTTTCCCGCTTCGTGCGCATAACCGGCAATTTTCTTATCCTGATCCGTAACGCCTTCTTCCGCATCAATCATAATAAAACAAACATCCGATCTTTCGATCGCTGTCAGAGCACGGAGCACACTGTATTTTTCAATATTTTCGTTGACTTTTGACTTTCTGCGAATTCCGGCTGTATCAATGAGTACAAATTTCTGACCGTCGTATTCGAAAGGCGTGTCGATCGCATCACGTGTCGTACCGGCAATTTCGGAGACAATAACGCGATTTTCACCCACAATTCGATTAACCATGGAGGATTTTCCCACATTCGGTTTGCCGATAAAGCAAATACGAATGATCTCATCATCGTCTTCAAACGCCGCATCATCCGGAAAAAGCTTGACCACTTCATCCAATAAATCGCCTAAGCCCATCGCGTTGGCAGAAGAAATCATCAAAGGTTCGCCGAGACCGAGCGTGTAATAGTCATAAAAATGATCCGGTTTTTTATACTGATCAATTTTATTGAGCACGAGCAAAATCGGTTTTCTTGAAAGGCGCAGCATATGCGCAATTTCTTCGTCCGCCGTGGTTACGGTCTCTTTTCCGTCGCAGAGAAATATAATAACGTCAGCCGTATCAATGGCAATTTGTGCCTGATCACGCATTTGTGACAAAATAATATCGTCTGAAGTCGGCTCAATACCGCCCGTATCAATCAATGTAAATTTATATTTCAGCCACTCGCAATCCGCGTAAACGCGATCTCGAGTAACCCCCGGCGTATCTTCAACAATGGAAATTCTGCGTCCGGCAATTCGGTTAAAAAATGTCGATTTTCCGACATTCGGTCTTCCGACGACGGCGACAATGGGGTTTCTACTCATTTTTTCCTCCATATAAAATATGATTCAATAAATCACGTGCATTCACTTTTACACGATACACGGGAATGCCGTAATAGTCAATCAAAGCTTCAAGGGTAACGTCATCCAAAGTCACATCGTCTTCGGCACGAAAAACGGAATCCGCCAACAACAATGCGTCATAATCCTTCGCTTCCGGAATCTGTTCCATCATATCTTGCGCCGTCAAAAGTCCGACAACCGTTATGCGTTCCCCAAAAAAACGATTGATCACCGGGAAAACCCGAATGTCCACTTGAGGATAATGTGTCGATACCGACTCGGTCAGTTCGCACATGCTCTCATAAGCCGCCGTTCCTGTAACAATAGCAATTCGCCTCTTTTTATCCGCTTTTGGCGGATGTTTTAAAAGCGCTTCCATTTCCGTAGCCAGTTTTCGAATCATGCCGACGCCGTCTTCAAATTGAAGATACCCTTCATAGGCCTCATCTGGCGGCATCTCTGCCTTCGCTTGTAAATAAAATTCATCTGCCAAAAATGCAAATCGTGTTCCGGATTGTTTGAGTGCTTTTTTCTGAAAAGCATGCACCCGTGAGATCGTGTCTTCCGCAATCACCTGCGTGACCGGCTGCATCTCGATCAGCCCACCTCGGTGCCTCGTCAATCCGATCGGAACGATTGCCGCAGTCTGAATCCCAGGATACATTTCAAATAACGTCTCCAGAGTCTCATCGAGGTATTTCCCGTCGTTATATCCCGGGCACATGACAATCTGCGCGTGTACAACAATGCCGCCTTCGGTGAGTCGTTTCAAACGCTCTACGATATTTCCGGCAAACCGGTTCCCAAGCATTTTAATGCGCAAATCCGGGTCTGTCGTATGGACGGAAACATTAATCGGGCTGATGCGATATCGAATGATTCGATCAATATCCGCGTCTTTTAAATTGGTCAGCGTCACAAAATTGCCCTGCAAAAAGGAAAGTCTGGAATCATCGTCTTTAAAATAAAGCGTCTCCCGCATTCCTTTTGGAAGCTGGTCAATAAAACAGAACACACATTGATTGGAGCAGCGTTTCGCCGAATCAATGATCGGATTTTCAAAAACGAGCCCCAGCGGTTCCCCGTATTCTTTTTCAATTTCCAAAATCCACGTTTCCCCATCCGGTTTTAAAATTTCGACCTCAATGTCCGCATCATCCGCGAGGAACATATAGTCCATAATATCCACAACAGGAGTTCCGTTGATTCCGATCAATTCATCCCCCGGTTCAATGTCTAAAGATTCTGCAATAGAGCCGAGTTCAACATATTTAATAAGATTCATTCATCTTCTTCCTTTTATCATCATAGAAAATGCCAGAGACACAGTAATACAACTGAACATTGTAATACAAAACCGCCGGCATTTCAATAGGACTTCTATTTTTTCAGCTGAACGAACGCACTCATACTCCCGCGATCATTTCCGGCAGCTCTTCGGTGAGAATGGTATTTTTCCACACCGCAGATGGTACATCCCGAATCCACTTCAATATTGCTTTCAGGAATGCCGTTCATCCGCATCAATGCGGCATTCGCCGCCTTCAAGTCCAACATATATTTTCCGTAATCTTTCGGAACAATAAAATCTTGGAGAACGGACAATGAAAATTGGCGTTTGAAGGCCTCAATTACCTTATCGTCCACTTCATAGCAGCAAACACCTGCCGAATGACCGATGGCTGCCAAAATGTCTTTGGGATTGGAATGAAAGACCTCGCACATCATTCGAATCGCTTCTGCACCGATCCCCTGCGCCGTGCCTTTCCAGCCGCTGTGAACCGAAGCCACCACTTTTTGAACGGGATCATAAAATACAAGCGGCACGCAGTCGGCATAAAATGTCATGAGAACGACGTCCGTCCGCTGTGTCATCAGTCCATCCACGCCTTCATACACATAAAGATGTCTTCCTTCAAGCGCAGTCCCTTTTAAATCCATTTCAGGCAACTTAGAAAAATCACCTAAAACCGCTATATTCTTGCTGTGCACTTGTCGGGTTGCCACAATATTCGGCGCATCCGCACCGATGGCGTCCAGTGCCCGTTTAATATTTTCCGTAATGTGAAGCCAGTCGTCATTTCCATAAATGCCGGTATTCATCGTCGCATAAGGGCCGGTGCTCACCCCTCCCAAACGCGTTGTAATGCCATGTACAATACCCGGTTTTGTCAAAATCTCAAATTGTTTCATGGATTTCACACCCTTCCGATAGGCTAAAAAAAGCAGTTTTAAAACTGCTTTTAAAAAAATTATCCGTTTGCTTTTTCGTTGAGCAGTTTGGTCAGCTCATTGATAAATGTATTGATATCCTTAAACTGGCGATAAACAGAAGCAAATCTGACATATGAGACTTCATCGAGCTCCTTCAGTCCCGACATAACGAGTTCTCCGATGAGTTCAGACGGAATTTCTTTTTCCATGGAGCTGTGCAACTTCGATTCAATCTGATCGATCAATCCCTCCATTTCTTCCATAGAAACCGGCCGTTTTTCACAGGCCCTGATGATGCCGTTCAAAACTTTCATTCGATTGTAGGACTCTCGATTGCCGTCTTTTTTAACGATGACAATCGGAATTTCCTCCACTTTTTCATAGGTGGTAAAGCGTTGCTTACAGTCCATGCATTCACGCCTTCTGCGAATAACGTGTCCGTCATCTGTAGGCCTTGAATCGATAACTTTGGATTCTAAACTGCTGCAATAAGGGCACTTCATCGTTTCACCTCGTCTCTCTTTTCAAAAAATAAAACCTTGCGGAAGCAAGGTTATCTTTTCTTTCTTAAGAACGTCGGAATATCAAAGGTGTCGTCTTCGTTGGATTTCGCTTCTACCTGCTCAGCCTTGTCGGTTTCCTTTGGAATCGGTTTTTGAGGTACTTCCGGTTTGGTTTCCGGTCTCGCGGTATCAAATCCCGTAGCGATAACCGTCACGGTGATTTCATCTTTTAAGGACTCGTCAATAACGGCACCCATAATGATGTTCGCTTCCGGATCCGCTTCCTGATAAATCAAATCTGCCGCTTGTTGAATCTCAGTCATAGCCAACGATTTTCCGCCTCGAATGTTGAGCAGAATCCCTTTCGACCCTTTGATTGACGTTTCCAAAAGCGGGCTGTGAATGGCTTGATTGGTTGCATCAATGGCACGATCGTCTCCGCTTGAAGCACCGATTCCCATATGTGCCAGCCCTTGCTCAAACATAATGGTTTTGACATCGGCAAAGTCAACGTTGATCAGTCCCGTTTCTGTAATGGTGTTTGAAATACCTTGTACCCCTTGACGAAGCACATCATCGGCTATTGTAAACGCATCGAGAATCGATGTCCGTTTTTCTACAATTTCAAGGAGGCGATCATTCGGAATCGTAATCAGCGTATCAACACGTCGCTTCAATTCCTCAATGCCTTCTTCGGCGTGTTTCATTCTGCGCTTGCCTTCAAACGTAAAAGGCTTTGTCACAACGCCGACTGTCAAAATCCCCATCTCTTTTGCGATTTCCGCAACAATAGGTGCAGCTCCGGTTCCGGTTCCGCCACCCATACCAGCTGTAATGAAAACCATATCCGCACCTTGAAGCGCTTGGTAGATATCGTCACGGCTCTCTTCCGCAGCTTTTTTCCCGACTTCCGGGTTGGCCCCTGCGCCAAGACCGCGAGTCAGTTTTTCTCCGATTTGGAGTTTATATTCCGCAGACGAGCTATAAAGTGCTTGCTTATCTGTGTTAATGGCTATAAATTGGACGCCCTTTAAATTGGATTTAATCATGCGATTCACCGCATTGTTGCCGCCCCCGCCAACACCGATGACTTTCAACTGGGCAAATTCTTCCACCGCGACATCAAATTCTAACATGAAACTCCTCCTTAGTCCCGCAAAAATGATTTAGGGATTGGTATCTGTATTTGGTATCTGCACGCATTTGTCAGAACTTAAACAATCAGATCTGCAAATGCATTTATTCGCATATATTCGGTTAAAAAAGTCTATAAAACTACTACATATAGTATATACTCTTTTGATATGTTTTAAAATGCTTTTTTTCAAAAAAACAGAAATTTTCGCTTACTTTCCGCGATATCGGTCGATTGTATAGCGTCGAATCGAGGCGATATTGTTAAAAAGTCTCGTTCCGAAAACAAAGATCGCCGCATAATAGATCGGAACGCCCAATTGATCGCCTAAATAAGACAGGGCAACCGCCATCAGCGCATTGACGAAAAAACCGCTTAGGAAAATAATGCCGTCAAACTTGTTTTCAAGACTTGCGCGCATGGCACCTAAGATTGAGTCAATTGCCGCCAGTAACCCGACCGAAATATAAAGAGACGAAATCGTCGTCATTTCAACGGGAATATTAAGACCGATTAAAATACCGACTACAACCGCTATTATTGCTATCAACATAAATATGCCGCCTTTCTTCAATTGAGATATTCATAGTTTGTAAAACCCGTATACGCCGGAATTGAAATATTGACCGACGTGTCCACCTCAACGAAGAGGCCCCATGCACGCAAATTTTCAGCAAAACTTCCGGGGGCATTCATTGCAGATTCCAAAAATTCACCGTCGCCTATGGCCTGAATGATATACGGCGGTGCAAAAACCTGATCATTTACCTTAATGGTCGGCCCGGTGCACTGAATATTGGATTTATTGAAAATGACTCGCTCACCATTGATTGATATCGCTTCTGCGCCCGCATTTCTGAGTTCGTCCACAACGGAACGAATATCGATGTCATGCACCAGAAGATTGTTCCGGTTTTCATTGCCGATGAGTTCGCGCGTCCCATCTGAGACGAGAATGACGACTCCGGGTCCTTCAAGTGCCGTCAATCCCGCAATGGCTTTTGTCTCATTGATTTCCGAAGTGAGGAGCGCCTGATAATCCACGCCTTCATCTTCCTGAGCCGTTTTATAAGCATCGATTTGCGCCGTAAGCAGGTCCTTTTTTTGATTTAACTGTTCAATTTCGGATTTGTGGCTTTCGAGCTCTATGCTGTAGGTAT
>JASUTA010000005.1 GCA_030445805.1 Clostridiales bacterium | reverse complement strand
ATACGGAGAAGATGGGTATTAATAAGAAAACTGACGCGCCATACGGCGCGTCAGTTTATTTTTTTGCAAAACTTATTGATCCTTTAAAGATCAATAATGCTCCCGATTGTATCGTAATACGTATCGGAAGTGGTTTTTGCGTAGGCCGACAATGCATTTTGGAATGCCTGAAGCATTGTATCGGATGTATTGGCAGAATCAGATTCTTCCTCCTGTTGTGCCTCAAGCGCCTCAAGGAATGCTTCCAAAGAGGTTTGCTCCGTATCGGTGTCTTCACTTTCACCGACTCCCGATGGCGGTGGTCCCGGAGGCGGGCCCATAGGTGGTTTTTCCATGCCGTTCGGTTGATTTTGAGCAACCGTTTGAATGTCTTCCAAAACAGAGGTCACATCTTCTTCGCTCATTCCGGAAACCACACCGGAAATAGTCTCATCATCATAAAGACCGCGTGAGCTTTCCAGATCTACCAGCAAGCTTTGCTTTTCTTCATAAGACAATGTACTCAAATCGGTGTCCGCGAGGTCCGACATCGCTTCTTGGTGCGCTTCAAAGGTGTCTTCATCTCCAAAACGTACTTTCTGCGACGCATCACCCATCTTTGAAAAAATTTCAGAGAGGCTGTCGGTTTGCGCCGTGGCTTCTCCGGACAAGATACTGTAGAGATCCGTTTCGTCCGAGTCGCTGCTCGTAGAAGTCACGGTTGAATTCGCCGTACTTCCGAGCACATTATAAAGTTGCGTGTAATAATAGCTGTCATTCGTGATTCTCATTTGACTTCCTCCTTTCCGTTGAGAAGTTCACATACCCTTCATCGGCAGAAGTCACTTTCTAAATCAACGAATAAACGGCGCAAAATTGCCGCAACTGAACCTATCTCTTCGGTTTTTCAAGTGTGTATAAATCATCTTCAATTCGCAACCAGCCTTCTTGTACCCTCTTTTTTGCATCAAGTAGTGCCTGATTGTAAATGGAAGGCGTCAAAATCTCTTCAAAGAATTCAAGCAGCTGATCTGCCGCCAAATTCCCGAGTTCTACATCGAGTGTCGTTTCGGCATAGCGTCTGATTTCTTTAATCATCTGTTCCCGAATTTCCTTTTCCACTTTATCTCCTTACAGTTTATACGCCTTACAGCCTTCGCGTAAATGCGGCTGTTTTGCCGCAATTTTAAATTTATACTCGAGTCACTTTTAAAATCCCAAGTTTTCCGAACGCAAAATCCCCATGCGAATCACATCATAATAAGTGCCGTCCCTGAATATCTCTTCTCGAAAAACACCTTCCTTTTTAAATCCGGCCTTTTCGTAAAGTGCAATGGCTCGGCCGTTAAAAGAATAGACATCCAATCGAATTTTATGAACATTCATTTGATCAAAAACAAATTGTTTTAGGAGGTACATTGCATCCATGCCATATCCCTTATTCCAATAATTTTTATCGCCAATAAAAATGCCGATGGTGCATACCCGATTTTTCCAGTCCATTTGATTGACGCCGCATCCGCCGATATATCGCCCGGTCTCCAGGCATTCAATCGCAAAACTGTAAATGTCTCCGGAAGCCGATTGCTGCTCATACCACTTGTATTCATCTTCCAGCGTGTATGGATAAGGAATTCCAGGCTGAAGAAACCGTCTGACTTCCATGTCGTTTAAGTATTCTTGCGCGATCGGCACATCTTCTTTTTTATAAGCCCTCAATAAAACTTTTTGACCGCTGTACATCGTCGCCACCTCTTTTTTCTTTTCATCCATTATACCATAATGTGCTCTGATATCCCATGAAGAGTTGCCGATCAACCCACTCTTAAACGGAAAAGTGATGTGCTCAAAATGTCCAACGAAAAAGTCGCCTCAAAGGGAAAATTTTGAGGCGACTTTTTGATTAAGCTCTTTCCGATATAGAGATGCGGTGTGGTTCACCTCTATTTGAGCTGGGCTTTACAACCGAAAAAATTGCAGAAATTCGGGTCTTGTGTTTTGTAATATTCCATTAAGTATTCGTTTTGTTTGGTTTGAGTGTTCCCTTTCGTCATTTGTGTATTCATCATCATACCTCCTCTTTTATTCAATAATCAAAGCTTCAATAATAGATCCCGGCGGCACCATCGGAAGAACCATTTCGTCCGGGTCGATGATACAATTGACCACGACCGTACCTTCCGTTTCCATCGCCTGTTTGAGCACCTGATCGATTTGATTGGGTGCGGTTATATCAAAAGCAGTTGCTCCGAAAGCTTCTGCTAATTTTATGATGTCCGTTTGGTGTTCCAAAGTCGTCTCGGAATAGCGTTTCTCACAAAAGAGCGTTTGCCACTGCCGGACCATCCCGAGTACGCTGTTGTTCAGAAGCAGAATTTTTACCGGAAGTTTTTCGCGAACAGCGGTTGCCAGCTCCTGGCAGTTCATGTGGAAGCACCCGTCTCCCGCAACATTGAAGACCATTCTGTCCGGGAATGCTGCCTTGGCACCCATTGCCGCTCCGAGTCCAAATCCCATAGTCCCCAAACCGCCCGATGTGATAAAGGTTCTCGGACCGTTCGGCTGATAAAATTGAGCCGCCCACATCTGATTTTGGCCGACTTCCGTTACGACGACGGCATCATCGGGCACAAGTGCCGACAAACGTTCAAGAATGTGCTGAGGTCTGAGCTTCCCGTCTTTGAGGTACCCGATCGGAAATTTGCGTTTATTTTCCATAACTGCCTCAAGCCATTCACCCGGCTGTCTCTGATCCAATTTGGATATAATCGCCTGCAAAATCGGCTTTACCGACCCCACGATGGCATGATAGGTATCCACGTTTTTATTGACTTCCGCCGGATCAATGTCCACATGAAGAATTTGCGCTTTCGGAGCAAATCCTTCCACTTTTCCGATGACTCTGTCGCTGAATCGGGCGCCGATGGCAATCAACAGATCACAATCTGCCGACGCCTGATTGGAGGCTTTCGTCCCGTGCATCCCAATCATTCCCGTATACTGCGGGTGATCCGCAGGGAATCCGCCGATGCCCATCAAGCTCAGCGCTACCGGACAAGCCAGCTTTTCGGCAAGTGTCTTCAATTCATCCGCCGCATCATCAGCAATGACACCGCCACCGCTGTAAATCATAGGCCGTTTGCTCGCCTTGATCAGCTTCACCGCTTCTTCAATATCCGCATCATTTTCAGGCGAAACGCGCGATACACTTTGAGGTTTTTTATAGCTGTATTCGCACATTGCCGTCGTCAAATCTTTCGGGATATCGACGAGAACCGGTCCCGGTCGCCCCTCCTGTGCAATATAAAAGGCTTTTCGAAGCGTGTCCGCCAAATCTTCTATATTTCTAACAATGTAATTGTGTTTCGTTATCGGCATCGTAATGCCTCTGATATCCACTTCCTGAAAACTGTCTTTTCCGAGCAGCGGTGTGGCGACATTCCCCGTAATCGCCACGAGCGGGACGGAATCCATATACGCGGTTGCAATCCCCGTAACGAGATTGGTTGCCCCCGGTCCGGAAGTGGCTAAACAAACACCCGGTTTTCCGGTTGCACGGGCATATCCGTCCGCTGCGTGGGCTGCTGCTTGTTCATGTGCGGTCAATATATGACGAATATCTGTCCGTCGATACAATTCATCATAAATAAAGATGACTGATCCTCCCGGATAACCGAAAACAGTGTCCACGCCTTGCTCCTTAAGACATTCCATTATGATTTGGGCACCTGTCAGTTGCATGTCTTCTACCTTCTTTCTAATCTCTCTAGTCTTTATCCCCTCTGGGGTAGAAACCCCTTTTTCTGCATCAGATTTATTTTTATTTCCGTATGCATTTTCTATATGCGTTTTTTATTTTATCCGATCGCTTTTCGAACGGCCTCACCCATTGCTTTTGTCCCGAGTTTTTGCATGCCGGGACTCATAATATCGGCCGTCCGATACCCTGCATCGAGTACTTTGGATACGGCGCTTTCAATGGCGTCTGCTTCTTCCATCAGGTCAAGCGATGTTCTCAGCATCATCGCCGCCGACATAATCGTTGCAATCGGATTGGCAATGTCCTTGCCTGCTATATCCGGTGCGGAGCCGTGAACCGGTTCAAATAAACCGCGTTTTTCGGAACCGATGCTCGCCGATGGCAACATGCCGATCGACCCGGTAATCATGCTGGCTTCATCGGATAAAATATCCCCAAATAAATTGGAAGTCACAATGACATCGAATTGATTCGGGTCTCTCACAAGTTGCATCGACGCATTGTCGACATACATGTGATCGACTTGAACTGAATGATCTCCTTCAGCCATCCGATTAACCGTTTCACGCCACAGACGTGAACTTTCAAGAACATTTGCTTTGTCAACACTGGTCACTTTTCCCTTGCGTTTCTTTGCCATTTCAAAGGCCACTTTGGTGATGCGCTCCACTTCCATCATGCTGTAAACTTCCATGTCGTAAGCGGTCTCTCCAAGGCGGTCATCATGCCCTCTTCCGCGTTCTCCGAAATAGATGCCTCCGGTCAACTCCCGAACCACCAAAACGTCCAAACCGTCTTTAATGAGTTCTTCTTTGAGCGGACAAGCCTCTTTCAAAGCACTGTACAGAATTGCCGGGCGCAAATTTGCAAAGAGCCCCAGACCGCTTCTCAATCCGAACAGCGCCATCTCCGGCCGTTCTTTTCCCGGAAGCGTGTCCCACTTGGGTCCGCCTACGGCGCCGAGCAATACGGCATCACTTTCAAGACACGTTTTGAGCGTTTCCTCCGGAAGCGGTTGCCCCGTTGCGTCAATGGCGCATCCCCCGGCCAAAACATGAGAAAAAGTAAAGTTGTGTCCGTATTTTGTGCCGATTGTTTTAAGCACTTCAACGGTTTCACGCGTGACTTCCGGTCCGATGCCGTCTCCGGCGATGACTGCGATTTTATAGTTCATTGATAACTCCTTTATTCCATGTGTTTCCGCGTGTAACCGACAAGGCCTTCTGCGGCGATGATTTTTTGTATAAATGCCGGGAACGGCTCAGCTTGGTACGTTTCCCCTTTTGTGCGGTTTGAAATAACCCCTGTGGAAAAATCGACTTCGATCTGATCTCCCGCTTCGATCCCGTCAACGGCGGGTTCACATTCCATAATCGGGAGTCCGATATTAATGGCATTTCTGTAGAAAATACGTGCAAATGTCTTCGCGATGACACAGGATACTCCGGCCGATTTAATCGCAAGTGGCGCGTGTTCCCGTGAAGAACCGCATCCGAAATTTTTATCTGCAACGATGATGTCTCCTTGTTTGACCACTTCCGCAAACGAAGCGTCGATGTCTTCCATGCAGTGTTTTGCCAGTTCCGATGGATCGGATGTGTTTAAGTATCTCGCCGGAATAATAACGTCGGTATCAACGTTGCTTCCGTATTTAAAAACTTTACCTGCTGCTTTCATGATGCCTCCTTATTGAATCTCTTCGGGATTAGTGATACGTCCGGTAATGGCCGATGCTGCCGCAACTGCCGGACTTGCCAAATACACTTCGGATTCGGGATGTCCCATCCGCCCGACAAAGTTTCTGTTGGTGGTCGCCACGGCGCGTTCTCCTTTTGCAAGAATGCCCATGTGCCCTCCGAGGCACGGTCCGCATGTCGGTGTGCTGACTACGGCTCCCGCTTCGATAAAAGTTTCAATCAATCCCTCTCTAAGCGCTTGCAGGTATACTTTTTGTGTGACCGGGAAAATAATAACCCGAACGTTTTTGGCAACCTGCTTGCCCTTTAAAAGTTTTGCCGCTACTCTCAAATCTTCAATTCGACCGTTGGTACATGAACCGATCACCACTTGATCGATTTTCACTTCGCCGACGTCTTCAATCGGTCGCGTATTCTCCGGCAAATGCGGGAAGGCAACCGTCGGGGACAATTGGCTAAGGTCGATTTCGTAAACCGCTTCATATGCGGCGTCTTCATCCGCTTCGTAAACCTTGAACGGTTTTTCGGAATGTGCATTCATATAGGCGACGGTTTGATCATCCACCGGGAAAATACCGTTTTTCCCACCGGCTTCAATTGCCATATTGGCCATTGAAAATCGGTCGTCCATACTGAGATTCGCAACGCCGTCTCCCGTAAATTCCATGGATTTATAAAGTGCGCCGTCCACGCCGATCATGCCGATGATATGCAAAATCACGTCTTTTCCGCTGACCCATCCGCTTGGCTTCCCTTTGAGAACGAATTTCAGCGCTCCTGGGACTTTAAACCACGCTTTTCCGGTTGCCATGCCGGCAGCCATATCGGTACTTCCGATTCCTGTGGAAAAAGCGCCTAAAGCACCGTATGTACAGGTATGAGAGTCTGCTCCGATGACGACGTCTCCCGCGACGACCAATCCCTTTTCCGGAATGAGCCCGTGTTCAATGCCCATTTGTCCGACCTCAAAATAATTTTCAATTTCTTTTTCTACGGCGAACGCCCTTAAAACTTTGCACTGTTCTGCAGACTTAATATCCTTGTTCGGCGTAAAGTGGTCCGGTACTAAAGCGACTTTCTTTTTATCGAAAACGCCTGCCGTTCCGATTTTTGAAAACTCTTTGATGGCGACCGGTGCTGTGATGTCGTTTCCTAAAACGAGATCCAAGTTTACTTCAATCAATTGCCCGGCTTTGACTTCGTCAAGACCGGCATGTGCCGCAAGTATTTTTTGCGTCATCGTCATTCCCATTGCTGTTCCTCCAAGTTACAAATCAAATTTCATACGCGGCTTTTAAATATAAGCACGCGCTTTACTTTCAAGTTCCTTGAGCAGTTTGTACTCAATTGAATCGACTAAGGCCAGCCAACTGGCTTCGATAACGTCTGTAGAAACGCCTACTGTCGTCCAAAGGTGCACGCCGTCGGTGGATTCGATCAGTACCCGTACCCTCGCTGCCGTTGCCGCCTGCGTATCCACGACACGCACTTTAAAGTCCGAAAGGTGCACGTCCTTCAGAACCGGATAAAAAACCTCTAGCGCTTTCCTGAGCGCTTTGTCGAGGGCGTGTACCGGCCCGCTTCCTTCTGCCACAGTCATTTCAATCCGATCATCCACTTTCACTTTGACAAAAGCGTATGCGCTTTGATCGGCTTGTGCCGGTTGTTCCCCGACAATTCTGTAATGAATGCGTTCAAAGAAGGGCTTGTATTTTCCGAGATGCTTTCGAATCAGAAGTTCAAAAGTACTCTCGGCACCTTCAAACTGGTATCCGGCATATTCGAGTGCCTTTAGCTTTTCAATGATTGCCTGCGTTTCCGGAGAACCTTTTTGGATTTCCGGGTTTATCTTTTGTATGGCGGTCAGGATGGTGTTCTTTCCTGAAACTTCCGACATTAAAAAGCGTCTTGCATTTCCGACGGATTCGGGGACAACGTGTTCAAACGAGTGCGGCGATTTCATGACGCCGTCGATGTGCATGCCGCCTTTATGCGCAAATGCACTGTTGCCGATGTACGGTGCCCGCTCATTCATATGAATGTTTGAAATCTCCGCCATCTGCCTTCCCACTGCCGCCAGGTCGGGCAAGTGTTCCTCGGGAATACAATTTTTTCCGAGTTTGATTTGGAGATTGGCAATGATCGTGCTCAAATTCGCGTTTCCGCATCGCTCTCCGTATCCGAGGTATGTTCCCTGAACATGAACAGCACCGGCTTCTACCGCCATCATGCTGTTGGCCACTGCCATGCCGCAATCGTCATGGCAGTGGATGCCCACCTTTGTGTCAAAGGTCTCAAAAACCCGTTTAGTGACGGTATATACTGTTTCCGGAAAAGCGCCCCCGTTGGTATCGCACAAAACGAGGCAATCGGCTCCGCCGTCTGCCGCAGCTTTTAGGGCCGCCATAGCGTATTCGGCATTGGCCTTATATCCGTCGAAAAAATGTTCGGCATCAAAGATCACTTCTTTGCCCCGCGATTTAAAGAAAGCAACCGTATCGCGAATCATTTCCAGATTTTCTTCGAGTTCGGTTCGAATGACATCAGTCACATGAAAATCCCAACTCTTTCCGAAAATCGCTACAACTTCCGTATCGGCACGCATAAGCGCTTTAACATTTTCATCGGATTCGGCAGAAATACCGGCGCGTCGGGTACTCCCGAACGCAACCAGTTTTGCCGATCGAAACGTCATCTGCCTCGCCTGTGTGAAGAACTCCAGGTCCTTGGGATTCGAACCCGGATTTCCGGCTTCTATGTATCCGATCCCAATGCTGTCCAAGGCACTTGCAATTCTCAGCTTATCCGCCACCGAAAAGCAGATGCCCTCTGCCTGAGCGCCATCCCGCAATGTCGAGTCAAATATTTCTATACTCATCCGGCGCTTCGCTCCTCCCTAAACCCGGCTGATTGAGGCATTTTATTGATCGCATTGACGTAGGCTTTGATACTCGCTTCGACAATGTCGGTGCTGAGACCGTACCCCGTATACACGCGTTCGTTCACTTTTAGTTTGACGGTTGCCTCGCCTTGGGCATCCTCGCCTTCGGTGACCGCCTCAAGTGCGTAATCCTCTAAATCAACCTTCTGTCCAACTACTATTTCGATTGCTTTGAAGGCGGCGTCAACCGGTCCGTAACCTTTTGCTACCGCTTCATAAGTCTCTTGTTCTTTCATCAGTTTAACCGTTGCAGTCGACGTGATGGTATTGCCTGAGTTGATGACAAATTCGGTCAAATGGTACGTTTCCATACCGGCGCTTCTCTGTTCGTCGATCAGCGCTTCAAGGTCTTTGTCATAGATGGATTTTTTCTTATCCGCAAGCATTTTAAATGCTGCGAATACTTCATCCAATCGTTCTTTAGGCAAGTCATAGCCGAGTTGTTTCATTCGATCGTCAAAGGCATGTCTTCCGGAGTGTTTTCCGAGAACCAGCTTGCTCATATTGAGACCGACGGACTCCGGCGTCATGATTTCATAGGTGCTACTGTGTGCCAGCATCCCGTGTTGATGAATCCCGGATTCATGCGCAAACGCATTATCGCCCACAATGGCTTTATTGCTCTGTACTTTGACGCCCGTTACTTTAGTGAGCAGGCGGCTGGAAGGATACAATTGCCGTGTGTCGATTTCCGTATGCATATCAAAGACGTCTTTTCTGGTTTGAATCGCCATCACAATTTCTTCAAGTGCCGCATTTCCCGCACGCTCTCCGATACCGTTGATGGTACATTCTACTTGGTTTGCACCCGCTTTCAAAGCGGCCAACGTATTGGCTACGCCCAGCCCAAGGTCATTGTGACAATGAACCGATATGTCGGCGCGGTGGATGTTCGGCACATTTTCCCGGATGCCCCGAATCAATCCCGCATACTCGTCGGGGGTTGCATACCCGACGGTATCCGGAATATTGACGACAGTTGCTCCGGCTCGAATGACCGCTTCCAAAACGCGATAGAGGAATTCAGGTCGGCTTCTCGATGCATCTTCTGCCGAAAATTCGATGTCATGGCAATACTGTTTCGCGTATTTAACCATATTGAATGCCCGCTCCAGCACTTCCTCTTCCGTCGCTTTGAGCTTGTAACGCATATGGATATCCGAGGTCGCTATAAATGTGTGAATGCGTGGGTGCGCCGCATGCCTGATGGCTTCGTAAGCCGTATCAATGTCCTTTGGCAACGCCCTTGAAAGTGAAGCAACCGTTGCATTTCTCACCACGCCGGCAATTTGCCTGACCGATTCGAAATCTCCCGGTGATGCAATTGCAAATCCGGCTTCGATAACATCTACATTTAGTTTTTCAAGCTGTCTTGCCACTTCCAGTTTCTCTTTCAGGTTCATGCTGCATCCCGGTGATTGCTCTCCGTCCCTCAGTGTTGTATCAAAAATTTTGATCTGTCTGCTCATTTTACGCCCCATTCATCCCTTATTGATCTACCCAATCTTTTCAATGCTGTTCTTTTAATTATTTTGATTATTTTGCAATCCAGCTCATCATCGCACGAAGTTTTTTACCGACCACCTCTACCGGATGGTTTTGCTCCATACGTCTCATCGCATTAAAGCTTGGTCTGTTGGCTCTGTTTTCCAAAATCCAGTTCTTTGCAAACGTACCGTCTTGAATCTCTTTGAGCACCTTTCTCATTTCCGCACGCGTTTCCTGTGTGATGATGCGTTTACCGACCGAATAGTCACCGTATTCTGCCGTATCACTGATGGAATAACGCATGTAGCTGAGACCGCCTTGATTGATCATATCTACAATGAGTTTCATTTCATGCAAACATTCGAAATAGGCACTTTCCGGTTCATAGCCCGCTTCTACGAGAACTTCGAATCCCGCTTTCATCAATTCCGTGACGCCACCGCAGAGGACTGCTTGTTCACCAAAAAGATCGGTTTCTGTTTCTTCACGGAATGTCGTTTCGAGAACGCCCGCTCTTGCGCCGCCGATACCTGCCGCATAAGCAAGCCCGATGTCATGTGTGTCACCCGTTACATCTTGGTATACGGCGATGAGGCACGGAACGCCTTTTCCTTCTTGGTATTGGCTTCTAACCGTATGTCCCGGTCCCTTCGGCGCAATCATGAAGACGTTGACATCTTCCGGCGGTATAATTTGTCCGAAGTGAATATTGAATCCATGTGCAAACGCTAAGTATTTTCCGGCGGACAGATTCGGTTTAATGCTTTCCATATAAAGTTGTGCCTGTTTTTCATCATTGATGAGAATCATAATGATATCCGCTTCTTTGGCTGCATCTGCGGCAACCGCTACTCTAAGGCCGTCTTCTTCGGCTTTCTTCCAAGATTTACTGCCTTCGTAAAGACCGACGATGACATCAACACCGGACTCGTGAAGGTTGAGTGCATGTGCATGTCCTTGGCTGCCGTATCCGATAACAGCAACTGTTTTTCCCTTTAACAAATTCAAATCACAATCTTGTTCATAAAATAATTTCGCCATTCCTAAATTCCTCCCTAAAAAATCTACAGCCATTTATTTTGGTTCGACTCAACTGCCATTTTAAGTGTGAATCGATAGCTGACCTGTTGTTGCGGACCCGAGCAGGCGCTTTATGCGCTGAATTTTCCGAGTGCCGTCATTCCCGTGCGCACCATCTCCAAAATGCCGTATGGGTGCATTAAATCAATAAAACTTTCAATCTGATCTTGGTCACCGGTAAATTCCACGGTGAAATACCCTTGGTTAGACATGTCGACAATTCGGCCTTTCATGCTCATAATGAGATTTTCAAGTACGACGCGTTTGTCCTCAGGTACTCTGACCTTCGCTAAAACCAATTCTCTGTAAATGGAATGTGTCGATTTCAGCTCCGTGATCTTGACGACATCCACCAGCTTTCGAATTTGCTTTTTCATTTGCTCCAACATTTGTTGATCGCTTCTGACCACAATTGTCATTCTGGAAAAAGCGGCATCTTCCGTTTCCCCGACAGAAAGACTGTCTATGTTATAGCCTCTTCTGCTGATGAGGCCCGCCATCCGGCTCAAAACGCCGGATTGATTTTCAACCAGTACCGACAAAACATGTTTTTCCATTTCTCCATACGCCTCACTTTCATTTTTTCACCATAATTTTACAGAATATTCTGAATATAAATCGGACAATCGCTCCCAGCTTCGAAGTACAGGCTCTTTCAGGGGATCGGACAAAATCTGTTGTCAAGATGTTCATCCTTTGGTATGCGTTTCTTTCCTGAAAATCAAAAAACCCCGTCTCTGTGTGCATTTCTGCACACAGGGACGAGGTTATAAAGCCACGCGGTACCACCCTAATTGCCCTTGTTCTCCAAAGGCCGCTCTGTCAGGTTCGATCAAACCCTTCGTCTATAACGGGACTTCCCGTCTGTCCTTACTCTACACAAGGTGTGTTTCAGGATAGCTGCTAAGGAGTGAGTCGCTTTTTGTATCCAGCACCGATTTTCACCAACCATCGGCTCTCTAAAGCTGTTCGTCAACAAAATGCTAGCTCCCTAATACGCATTTATCATTTATTGGGGTTCAATCAAACCCTTCGTCTATAACGGGACTTCCCGTTTGATCTTACTTTTAAGTTCAGACCATCTGCTCTGGAGTGATATGCCGCTCACTATCTTGTCGATTCACACCTGCCACCGACTCTCTGGAAATGATATGTATGAGTTGCCGTTCTCCTTCACTGCATTTTCGATATATGTTGTATTGGATTCTAACAAGGGACGGATAAATTGTCAATACAATTTCTGAAAATTCTATTTATTTTTTTGCATTAAAATTTTTTCGTAATGCCGAAATGTTCGTAAAAAAATTTTTATATAAACTTTTTCTACTTATAACGCACCGGAAACCTTGCATTTATTACCGAAATTTTATATAATCGCTCTAATAATGAACGATTGAGAGCAATTCGGGATTTTTGTGCCGAATTGCTTTTACTAGGTAGAAAGGGATGAAATCATGAAAATACTTGTTGCAGAAAAAATTGCCGAGCAAGGGGTTCAATTTTTAAAAGACAAAGGATTCGATGTCGATGTCGATTTGAAAATGGATCGTGCAACGCTCCTTGAGCGCATTGCGGATTATGACGCACTGATCGTCAGAAGTGTCACAAAAGTCAATGAAGAACTCTATTCGCATGCTAAAAATTTAAAAGTTGTCGGTCGTGCCGGAAACGGTGTTGACAACATCGAAATGGAAGGCGCTACAAAGCGCGGAATCATTATCGTCAATACACCGGATTCAAATACGGTCTCTGCGGCAGAGCACACCATTGCACTTCTGCTTTCTATGTGCCGAAATATTCCGAGAGCCAACGCACACATCCGAGAAGGCAATTGGGACAGAAGCCTTTTTACCGGTGTTGAGCTCAAAGGCAAGACAATCGGAATCGTCGGTCTCGGCCGTATCGGATCAATGGTCGCAACGCGCATGAAATCTTTTGAAATGCACGTCATTGCCTATGACCCGTACATTCGAAAAGATCGATTTGAAAAATTGGGCGTTGACTCCTACACCGATCTTCACGAGATGATCAAAGCCTGTGATTTCTTGACGGTTCATACGCCGAAAACACCTGAAACGCTCGGCATTATAGGTGCCGAAGAATTCGCCGTCGCCAAGAAAGGCCTTCGTGTCGTCAATTGTGCCCGCGGCGGAATTATCAGCGAAGACGCCCTCTATGAAGCCATTGAAAAAGGCATCGTCGCCGGCGCCGCTATTGACGTTCTTTTGGGTGAACCGCATCCGACCTCTCCGCTTCTCAATTTAGATCAAACCGTCTTGACACCTCACCTCGGTGCCGATACGGTAGAAGCGCAGATCAACGTCGGTGAAACCGTCGCTGAAGAAGTCTATGAAGCTCTCAAAGGCCGTCTGGTTTCCAATGCCGTCAACTTGCCGACTTTGAACGCCCAAGAACTTGATCAACTGATGCCTTACCTTGAACTTTCAGAAAAGCTCGGGAAAATCTACTACCAAATTCGAAAAACACCGGTCAGTAAAGTTGAATTAATATACAAAGGTGAAGTTGCCAAATTCAACACAGCACCGTTGACGCTCGGCTTTATCCGCGGCCTTTTTGACAAAGTCCTCGACGGGCAAGTCAACTATGTCAATGCCAAGCTCGTTGCCGATTCTCAAAACATTCTCGTCAGCGAAGGCAAGGAATTGACCGCCGGAAATTATTCCAGCTCTATACAAGCCAATCTCAACACAAACGGCGCAAGCTTTACAATTGAAGGTGCACTGTTCGGAAAAAATGAATTGCGCATTGTTAACCTTGACGGATACGCTTTTGATGTGACGCCGATGCAATCCATGATTCTTCTCGAAAACCTCGACCGCCCGGGCATGATCGGAAAAATCGGCCAACGGTTGGGAGAAGAAGGCATCAACATTTCAACAATGAACGTCAGTATCGCTAAAGACAAGGGTACTGCTATGATGTTTTTAACCGTTGACAAAGCGATCAATAAAGAAGTACTCAGCTCTATTCAATCGATTGACGGTGTGGAAAATGCATGGCATGTCTCACTATGATTCCGTTTAAACAAGTCATTTTTAGAGTATGAATATGGATCAAGACGCTGCAAAAGACATTGCAACGATAAAAAGGGCTTTCAATCGAAAGCCCTTTCTTAATTGTATTTTGAATTTTATCGTATTTTATCGTATTGGATTCTAAATCGCATTGACAATGAACGTATCATGTTCAAACCGCTTTTAAAATTTTATCCATGACCAAATCGGCGATGCCGTTAACTTCACTTTTAGCCAATGGACGATTGTGTCCTGAAATACAGGTTTCAAAAGGCAATTTTTGATATTTGAGCAGCGTTTCCAAATAAACGCCTTTTTTGCATTCCAGCTCCGGAACCAATGCTTCCATTGTATCTCCGATATTATCTCCCGCGTTGAGCACGCCGTCAACTTCGTCAAAGATGCTGATGGAATCTTCCGTATGCCCGGGTGTATAGATCAATCGAACGCCGTCTTCCGGGAAATAAAACCCTTCGTCAAATGTCAGATTAGGCAATGTGAAAGCCACATCTCCGTCGCAATAAGACTCATTTCCGGCCATCATTTCAAGCCAATGCGTTTTAATTTGATTTAAGCATTTGTTATGGGCAACGATAAATTGCTTTTCCCCTGCGCCGTTCCCCCAGATATGATCCCAATGGTAATGCGTATTGACGTAAATAAACGGGAGGTCATTGTATTGCCGTGCATACTGAATAATTGGATCCACAGAATTGGAACCGAATCCGGTATCAACGATAAAATTGTGTGCCTCCCCCATAATCAAATGGAGGTTCAGCGCCCAATCCGGACTGTTATTTAGCGTAAACATAACGTTTCGATTTGATAGTTTTGTCGTTTTCATACACGCACCTCATTCACAATGCATCCTCTGGTTAAGAGCCGTCCAAAAGGGTTACTTATATTGTTTCTATTTTACTCCTTTTAAAAACCGATTACAATATATTTATGAATTAATTTGATAATTTATGCATTCTTTTTCAAAGCTTTAACGCCCAATATTCAACGTTGAGCCACGTCTCAAACTTATATCCGACTTCTTGAAATACGCCGATCTTTTTAAAACCGATGCTCTGATGAAACATTTGACTCGGGTCATTCGGAAGGGTGACACAAGCAATCGCCGTATGGAATCCACGCGCCTTAAGTGCCCCTTTCAGTGCTTCATAAAGCTTTGTTCCGAGTCCCATGCGTTTAAAATCAACATCTAAGTAAACAGACGTTTCCGCCGAATAGCGGTATGCGCTCCTATTTCTCCAAACATTTGCGTAGGCATACCCAACGACATGCCCTTCCTCTTCATAAACCAACCACGGGTGGTTTGCGGTCACATCGATGATGCGTTTTTCCATGGCTTCCGCCGAAAGCGTTTCTTCTTCAAAGCTCACTGTCGTATTTGCAATATAGTGATTGTATATTTTAACAATGTCTCCGGCGTCGGAGACTTTTACCGGTCGAATCATGTGCCCTCCAAAAAGTATTTCTTGAACCCCATTCCATATATAGCATGCATTATTATACACCTTTTATGATATATATGCCAACTTTTTTTCGGATTCAATAGAAAAGCCGTATCCATTTTTCGGATACAGCTCTTAAATAACAGTCATTCACTGTCTTTTCTGATTTGAAGGGAATCCGCCTGTGCCTTCTCATTGAAAAAGAATACACCCACACCGCCGATTCCGAGATGACTGGCCAAAACACCGCCGATTTTGTTCACGCAAAACTGACAATCCCCCACCCTATTTTTGATAAGAGACATAAGGGCTTCGGCCGCAGAGGGGTCATCCGCATGACTGATGCCGATGACTTGATGTGTCAAATCGTCCCCGCGTTCTTCCATCAGCTCAACAACCCTGGAGAGTGCACGCTTTCGTCCTCTTACATTCTCAAGGACCTCTATACGCCCCGCGCTGACGTGAAGAATCGGATTGATTTTAAGAGCCGTCCCTATAAAGGCTTTTGCTTTACCGATGCGCCCGCCTTTAACAAGCCATGAGAGGCTGGACAGCGTAAAAATGTGCTCAATGCCCGAAACCATTTGATTGATTCTTCCGACCACTTCGGGAAATGAAAACTGTTCCGATTCACAATAAGGAATAGACTCCATGAGAACGAGCCCTGTAGCGGTTGAACCCCCACATGAATCGACCACCTGCATATTGACTTTCGGAAATTGTTCTCTGAGCTCGGTCAATACCATCATAGCCGTCTGATACGTCCCTGAAAGTGCCGATGAAAAAGACAAGTAAATAAAATCCTGTCCTTTTTGGCAATAGCCTCTAAACAGTGCATAAATGTCCTGAAGTTTAGGCTGTGACGTAATCGGCATGATGTCGCTTCGCATGGCCTCATAGATGTCTTCAATCTGTATTTCTGTTTTATCCAAATATTCTTTTCCGTCCAACAGCACCCTGAGCGGAATCACGTCTACGTCATGCGCTCGCAGATAAGATTCCGGCAAGTCGCAAGTGCTGTCTACAATCATTTTTATCATGAGTCTCTCTCTTTTATCCTTTTACTGAAAACATATTGTTCTTTGATAACGCCGAAGTTGCAATGTTCATAAAATCGATGCGCGTCCATTCGCGTCACATTGGTCCGCACGCGAAGACGAGTGCACCCTTGATCCAATGCCCATTTTTCTGCGGTATTCATAATTTGTTTTCCCACGCCTTGATTTCTGTAGGCGCTGTCCACAATAAAACCTGAAATTTCCGCATGGAGATCAAAGTGATAATGCTGTACGATCTCTATACTGCACCAAGCGATAACGTGATCCGCTATGGTCGCGACAAGAATATCCTTGGAACTGTCGTCCCGGTATGCCTGAATCCAAGAAACGACCCGATCGTGCCTAAACGTGTAACCCAATTGTTCGATGAGCCCCTCCATATCAGCGGCATCTTCTTCTCTGGCAAATCTGATTTCTAAGTTATTCATCATTTATCCTCCCGGATTTGACCTATTCGATGCGTACAAATTGTCCCTTTTCTATATCGTAATTGTAAATATCACCGGTGTCAATTTGATAATACCATCCCAGCAAATTCAGAGTACAGCTTTCAACGCGTTCCTTGATATACGGATACGTCATCAAGTGGCTCAATTGCTCTACAATATTAAGCTGTTCTGTGGCCTGTTCCCGCGCAATCGGATCCTCGATATGCGCTTCTACAATTTTATTTTTTACATTGGTTGCAAGATCCATCCACCGACTCGTGTGGGGAACTGTCTTTTTAATATCCTCATCCGAAAGCAACAAACGGCATCCGCCACAGTTAGAATGCCCGCACACGACAATATTGGTTACGTTCAACACCTGTACGGCATATTCAATGGCAGATGTCGTTGAAACGTACTCATCCGTCTCACGGTAAGGCGGAATCAAATTGGCAATGTTGCGGATCACAAATAACTCGCCAGGCATTGTCTTTGTAATCAGATTTGGGACAATCCTCGAATCTGAGCATCCAATAAATAAGGTGTGCGGTGTTTGCTTCCTTCCGATGGACTCAAATAGTTCTCTGTTTTCTTTGAAATCACACCCGTTGAATGCTAAAACGCCTTCAAATAAGTTGTTCACGTTACCGGCCCCTTTCCTCAATTTCTTCTTCGATACTTACTCGAATTTTTAAAGGCGTTTGTTGGCGCCATATCCATTTTTTCTAAATGTCCGACTGATAGTACTTCATTAAAGCCTGTGTTCCCAAATCGCCGTCTCCCCGTTTCTGAAGCGTTTCGAAATGCTCAAGAACCATGTTGAGAACATCCAAGTGCAGATTTGATCCGATGGCTTCTTCCTGAGCCAATCGCATGTCTTTAATGAAATGTTTGATGAAGAACCCCGGCGCGTCGTCTCCCGCCAAGATTTTCGGTGATACTGTCTCAAGTTGTCTGCTGCCGGCAGCTCCGGTTGCGAGTGTTTTCAAAACCGCATCCGCATTCAGCCCTTTTGCCTGCATGTACGTAATGGACTCGCACAGCCCTGATAAAGTCCCTGCAATCATAATTTGATTGGCCATCTTGACGTGTTGTCCGCTACCGGCTTTCCCGGCATAATAAATACTTTTTCCCATGGCTTCAAAAACAGGCAAGCAGCGTTCAAATGTGCTTTCGAGACCGCCGACCAATATGGCGAGCGTTCCTGCCTTGGCACCACCATCACCGCCGGTAACCGGTGCATCCAGCGCATAAAGTCCGCGTTCCGAAGCCGCCTCGAAAATGCGTACCGCCAGTGCGGGACTGGACGTTGTCATATCAATCAGGCATGTCCCTTTGGAAGCGCTTTCAAGAATGCCGCCTTTGTCGAAATAAACCGATTCCACGTCGGAAGGAAATCCGACAATACTGATCACCGCATCACGTCCTGCCGCGCATTCTGCAATGCTCTCGCATAAGACAGCGCCTTCACCGACCACATCCGAAACTTTTTCGGGATGTCTGGCATAAATAGAGACATGATAACCATTCTTCATGAGATTTCGCACCATGGATTTGCCCATAATCCCGACACCGATAAATCCAATCGCCTTCATTTTTTCCCCTCCGTTTATACAGACTTTATTCATTTGACAGATACCCATCTATCCTTTAAAATCAAATTTTTTTTGCACAAATTTTTGATCTAAACGCAGTCAAAACAATCACTTATTTGTCAAAAAGACAAGGTCTATCGACCTTGTCTTTCATGATGCCTTAAAGTGTTTTTTCCATCCTGATTTCCGGCTGATTGACCGCAGGCGGTATCTTTGTCGCACCGTCCGGGGCATAGCCGTATTTTTCATAGAACTTCCGCGTATTGAGATTGTCCTCAAATACCCAGATTTTAACGCGTTCCTTTCCAAGGGATCTGGCATTTTCTTCGCACTTGGCGAGCATTTTTGCCCCGATTCCCTTGTATTTGAAAGCCGGTTCAACATACATTGCAATGAGTTCATAAGCGCATTCCGAGCAATCCGCGTCACGGCAGTTGCCCATGGCAACAAATCCCTTGATCACGTCATTTTCTTCGTACACGTAATACCCGTGTTCGGCACTGAGCTGTCCGACCAGAAATTTGTATCGGTCTACAACAAGCAACCGCCCATAAAGATATTCGTCTGAAAACAATCCGGTATAAGCCATGCGCCAGCCGTAAATGATGATTTCAGCCAATCTCTCCGCATCGCCGACATGGGCTTTCCTAATCATACGCACCTCCTATAAAACCGCTCCCTTGTATCATTATGATAACATATCTAGTGTCCCGAATCATTAAAAAAACACAAAAAAACCAGACCTCAAGCTCTCATTACAAGGCCTTCAGCATGCGAATATCATCATGCCATCTGTTAAAATTGTAGACGAATTTTTCAATGGTCCCGATGCGCTTATAACCCATTGTTTCATAAAGGTGACGTGCGCGTTCATTATAGGAAAAGACGCCGAGCTCTATGGCATTTGCCCCGAGCGTTCGGCACTCCGTTTCAATCTCAGACATCACTTCCCTGCCAAGGCCCTTTCCTCGGTATTCTGATTCCCCGATGACGACCCCGATCCAAGCCGTCTGTTCTTCTTTGTTCATACAATTTTGAAAACACAAATCAATGCTGGCTTCACCGACCGCAAAACCGTCTACGCAAATTAAATAACTGTGCTTACATGGATTTGACATCAATGACAACATCAATTCATGAGGTTTTATGTCCTCATAGGGCGCTTTGGAAAAGCGCGGTGTAAAATAAGGCCTGATTTCGGAATCATTTGACCACTTGGCAATCAATTTAAATGCGTCAAAATCATTCATGCCGATTTCTTTTAAGCGAACCAATTGCGTCATCCTTTCTGCCAGGCTCTTTCAATGCGCTTGCTGATAAAATAACCCATTAGGGTTCCCAATGTATTGAGAATCAGGTCGTCCACATCAAAGCTCCCCAATCCGGTGAGCAACTGAATGCATTCTATCATCAAACTTGCGGAAAGCCCCACAACAAAAATCTTCTGCCACGAATTCGTCTTTCGGAATTGACTTCCCAAAATACCGAAAGGGATAAAAATCAATATATTACCAAACAAATTTAATTGCGCCACACGCCAATCCAACCTTGAAAGATAACGCCCGATGGTTTCAAACGGCATAAAATTGCCGAGATCAATTCGCAGTTGAATCGCCGCCCAACTGTTATTGCTCACAACGGGCCTCAGTTGTTCCAAAGGGTATTTGAACAACGTCACTTTGAGTAAAGCCAGCAGGTAAACCACGGTTAGTAAATTGCGAAAACGCTTCATCGACATGCTTACAAGTCACCTTTCTATATTGTCTATCGACGCACTGTCGCCTTTATCAAAGTTTGCAAACATCCACCCAACCTTTTGCCGCAGACATCATGTGCAGTTCTTCGCAATTGAGTTCAATTGCCGAATTGCTGCTGCCGCAAGCCGGGTAAACCGTTTCAAATCGCTTCAAAGAATCATCCAAATATACCGGAACCGATTCCACTAAAGCAAACGGGCAAACGCCGCCGACTGCGTGACCGGTCTGTTCCAGTGTATCCTCCGCAGAAAGCATTCGCGCTTTAAATCCAAATGTCGATTTGAATTTCGAATTGTCTATCTTGGCATCTCCTGCCGCAACGACAATCACCGCGCCGTCTTCCGAACGAAAAGCAAGTGTCTTGGCGATTCTGCCCGGTTCGATGCCCAGGGCTTCCGCCGCAAGTGCCACAGTTGCACTCGACTGATCAAATTCAAGAATATCCTGATCTCTGTTCCACTGTTTTAAGTATGTTCTGACCGCATCAATTGCCATATTTTTGTTCCTCCAAATTCAATCGGATCCGCATCGGGTCCGGTCTTATTCCATATCGTCTTCGTAGTGATCGATGCCGAGTTTATGCATCTTTTTATAGAGTGCGGTTCGATGTATGCCCAATAGTTGCGCTGCATCCGTTCGATTGCCGCTCGTTTTTTCAAGCGCTTCCAAAATAATTTGACGTTCAAGCTGATCCATCATTTCTTTCAGCGTGCCTTCCAAATTTTCTCCGGTAGCACCCATGCTGTAGGACAAGCGTTCTCCGGAACGGCACTTGACCACGTAATCCGGCAGATCCGCAACCGTAATCATTTTAGAAGTCGCAAGGCTCACGGCACTTTCAACCACATTTCGAAGTTCTCGTACATTCCCGGGCCAATGATAAGCTTCAAGGCAATGACGCGCCTCTCTTGAAATGCTCTCCGGCCCGTTTTTGCGTTCTTTCGAAAAATGTTTTAAGAAATTGGCCGTCAAAATCGGAATATCACGTCTGCGCTCGGAAAGCGGCGGCAATTTCAGACTGACGACATTGAGTCTGTAATAGAGGTCGCTTCTGAAACGACCGGTTTTCACCAAATCATAAAGGTCTTCGTTGCAAGCTGAAATAAAGCGCACATCCAAAGCAATGCGTTGATTGCCTCCGACGCGTTCCATCTCTCTTTCTTCTACGACGCGCAATAATTTAACTTGCATATCCAGTGGCATTGAGTTGAGTTCGTCCAGGAAGATGGTTCCCCCATTGGCCAGTTCAAATTTTCCCACCCGACCATGGGTGGAGGCTCCGGTAAAAGCACCGGGTTCATAACCAAAGAGTTCGGATTCAAATAGTTCGTGGGGAATACTGGCACAGTTGATTTTTACAAACGGCGCGTAACGTCTGTTGCTCGCCTCATGAATCGCATGCGCAAAATATTCTTTTCCCGTTCCACTGTCTCCTTCGATATAGACGCTGGAATTTGTCTCAGATGCTTTTTTTGCAACTTCGATCAAATTCAGCATTTTGGGATCTGCCGTCAAAATCTGCTCAAAAGAATATTTGGCGAGATTGAGGCGTTTAATTTCTTGTTTGTATCGTTTAACGTGTGCTTTGATCTGTTCCAGATGATCTGCAAGATGCTTGACTTCCACAACATCTTTAAACATGATTGTGCCAACAGCTCCGACGACAATGCCTCCGCGAACAATCGGAATGCGCGACGTGACGACATTTCGGCCCTGTATGTTCTGAACATCACCGATTTCGGGAAAACCCGTCTTGAGGACAATATGCAGACGCGTATTTTCAACCACTTCCGTAACATGCTTTCCGATGGCGTCCTCTTCTTTAATGTCCATGAGTTTTTCATATTTAAATTTTATGATTTTCCCGTCCTGATCAATAATCATCATGCCTTCATAGGCTTTTTCTATAAATTCATCGATGATTTCCATTTCCCATTTCAGTTGTTCATACGTTTTTTCCAAGGCACACCTCGCACGTTCTTATTAACTAATATACCATATTTAATCCCATAGAGAAAAGCCATATATTGATCTCGGCGCGTCGTTATAATAAAAAACCCGCGCGCATCAAGTGCGCGGCGGGCTCTTTAACGGCACGTCTAGAGGAACATCAACCCCAACCCGATGATTATACCTGCATAAATCAGGTCCACCAGGCAAAATCCCATGATGTCTCTAGCGCCCAAGTTGGCAATCCCAAGTGCAGGAAGTGCCCAGAAAGGTTGAATCATATTGGTCCAAGCATCGCCCCAAGCAATTGCCATGGCCGTTTTAGCAGTGCTGACTCCAAGGTCCACGCTGGCAGGCATCATAATAGGTGCTTGAACAGCCCATTGACCACCGCCTGAAGGAACAAAGAAGTTTACAATCCCTGCACTGAGGAATGTGAAAAGCGGGAATGTCGTTTGCGTTGAAACAGAAACGAACCATTCAGAAATAACGCCGGCAAAAGAAGCGCCTGTTGCCGCGCTGACACCGGTCATCATTCCCATGATACCAGCATAGAACGGGAATTGAAGAATGATTCCGGCAGTTCCTTTAGCCGCAGAAGTGATGGCGTCAAGGAAACGTCTCGGTGTACCGTGAAGCAGGATACCGAGGAACAGGAATAAGAAGTTTACGATGTTAAGGTTGAGTTCAAATCCCTTTGTTACAAAGTAATATACAATATAAACGAGACCCATGAGACCAATGATCACAGAAAGAATCATGCTGTTTTCCATGCGGTCTGCAAAAGTATCTCCGTGTTTGATAGAGCCTGAAGAAACTTCTTCGTCTTCCAAAAGTTTAGGATCAACTGCAATGACATCTTCTTTTGCAGGATGCATTGCGCGGTTGATGAACGGCATTGTAAAGAGAATAACGCCGACAATAAGTAAGTTCCACCATGCGAAAATCGTTTGTGATGTGCTGATCGGATCAACGATAGCACCACCTGTTACAGATGCGAGGCTCTCACTTGCCGTTGCAACCGTAAGCGGAATGGAACCGGAAATTCCGGCATGCCATACGAGGAAGCCGGAGTATGCGGAAGCGATCAAAAGTCTGTAGTCAACGCCTTTAACTTGTTTGGCAAGTTCACGCGCGTAAAGTGCACCGACAACAAGACCGAAACCCCAGTTGATCCAGCAAGCAATTGTCGAAATAAAAGTAACGGCAACAATGGCTTGAAGCGGTGTCTTAAATGGCTTAGCAAGTGCTGTAAGACCGCGTTTGATAATCGGCGTACTCGCCAATGTATGCCCGGTAACAAGCACGAGTGCCATTTGCATTGAGAATGCCAAGAGGCTCCAGAAACCGCTTGCCCAGTGCAAGATCATGTCGAGCGGACCTTGGCTGGTTGCAAACATCCCTGCAAGGAATACAATGAGTGTCAAAATAACAGCAAATAAAAATGGATCCGGCAGGTAATTCTGTACCAACTTAACACAAGCATTGGTCACTTTTTTAAACATAAATACCCCTCCTAATTAAGATAATAGTAGTGCTTTATATAAACAGCCCAACCGACCCGGAGGTTGTCCTCCGAACCGACCGGAGCTGTTCATTATGATAGGGAGCGGCTTAAAAATATGTTAAAACATTTTCTTAAGCTGACTTGAAACCGTGAGTTTTGCTTCAGTTGCAGCCTGAATTTGTTCAACGGTATATTCCGGATTGTATTCGATGAGCAACAATCCTTGCGGTGTAACATCCATAACGCCCATCTCTGTTACAATTCGGCTTACTTTTTTTGCAGCCGTCAGAGGCAATGTGCATTTCTTTAAAATTTTAGGGCTTCCTTTTGCCGTGTGAGTCATTGCGACGATAACGCGTTTTGCGCCACCGACGAGATCCATGGCACCGCCCATTCCCGGTACGAGTTTCCCCGGAATCATCCAGTTTGCAAGGTTTCCTTCTTCATCCACTTGCAAAGCGCCTAAAACAGTTGCATCAAGGTGTCCGCCGCGGATGATGCCGAAAGATGCGGCACTGTCAAAAAACGCTGCACCCGGAACAACCGTTACAGGAATACCACCCGCATTAACGAGGTCCATGTCTACATGTGCTTCGTCCGGTTCAGGACCGATTCCCATAAAGCCGTTTTCTGATTGAAGTTGCAATTCGACGCCTTCTTCTACAAAGTTTGGAACCATTGTAGGAAGTCCGATACCAAGGTTTACAGCATCTCCGTCTTTAAATTCTTGCGCAACACGTCTTGCGATAATTTCTTTTGCATCCATCTCTCCTACACCTCCTATGCCTTCACAATGTAATCAACGAATAATCCTGGGGTCATAACGAGATGCGGATCGATCCCACCTGCCTCAACCACTTCACCCGCTTCAACAATAACGAGATCAGCTGCCGTTGCCATCAAAGGATTGAAGTTTTGAGTGGCTTCTCTGTAGAAGACATTCCCTTTAACGTCTACCTTTGTTCCTGCGATCAGAGCAATGTCCGCTTTTACCGGTTTTTCAAGCAAATAAGTTTTCCCGTCGATAACGAGTTGATCTTTTCCTTCGGCAACCGGTGTTCCGATACCAATCGGCGTAAGAACGCCGCCGAGTCCTGCGCCTGCTGCTCTGATTTGCTCAGCCAGTGTACCTTGCGGGACGAGAACGACTTCCATTTTGCCTTCATTCATCAATCGGCCTGTTTCTTTGTTTGTGCCGATATGTGTTGCAACAACTTTTTTAACTTGACCGTTTACGACCAATTTACCGATCCCTTTGTCGATAAATCCGGTGTCATTGGCAATAATCGTCAAATCTTTGACGCCTTTTTGCACCAGCGCATCAATGATGCGGTGCGGAGAACCACAAGCCAGGAAGCCGCCGATCATTACGGTCATTCCGTCTTTTACTTGCGCTACCGCTTCTTCAATAGAAATCTGTTTGTCCATCTCTCTATCCTCCTGCATTTTGCATTACGCGCTATTATAGAGCAATATTCATGCCAAGAGGAAAATATCAAAAATCATTTTAGAAGAATCATGCATTTGCAAGGTTTCAGTGTTTTGAATACATTTTATTCCATAATTTTTTTGACTATTTCTAGACAAACTTGTATCTTTTTTTCTACACACATGGTGTTTCTTACGGACTCTTTAATATTATGGTACCCTTTTGGCTACGAAATTCAATACATTTTTGAACATTTATTGGACACATTCTTCGAAATGCGTGAAATTCCAATGGATTTTCTGTCAATTTCCCATCATTTTGAAGTTTTTTTTCCCTTATTTTTCTCAGATTGAGACGTTATTTAGAAAAATAGTGTTGGATTTTATCTTGTTAATATTTTATCATAAAATTGGGATTCTAGCAAAAAAAATCGAATGCACAAATGCGCATTCGATTGATCAAATCCTATTTTATAACCGGTAATTTATCGCTCGTATTTCAGAGCTCTTATGGACAGTTCCCTATCTTAAAAGTGCCGACCGCCCGGGAAGGCGTTCTTTCATATTAATATAAGGGCGTCCGATAGACATCGACTTGTAAGCCGGACGAATGATCTTTGAATCACTGACCATTTGCTCAATGCGGTGAGCACACCAGCCCGGCAAACGTCCCATGGCAAACAGCGGCGTGTGCAAATCAATTGGAATACTGAGCATCTGATAAACAAACCCGCTGTAGAGGTCTACATTTGCACAGATGACAGCATCCTCCCCACGCGTTTCCGAAAAAATTTCCTTTGTGAGTTCTTCAATATTACTGTACAGATTGAAATCGTCCATACTGTCTTTTTCGATTGCCAGTTCCTTGGCTTTTTCTTTGAGCAACACAGCCCTCGGATCCGAAAGCGTATAAACGGCGTGACCCATACCGTAAATCAGCCCGGTTCCGTCAAACGCTTCCTTATTAAGAATTTTCACTAAGTAATCTTTTAAGGCACCTCGATCTTTCCAGTTTGAGCAATTGGCTTTTATGTCCTCTGCCATCATAAACACTTTGAAATTGGCCCCGCCGTGTTTCGGCCCCTTTAATGAACCAATGGCCGCACTGATGGCACTATAAGTATCGGTACCGCTAGAGGAAACAACGCGTGTCGTAAACGCAGAGTTATTCCCGCCGCCGTGTTCCGCATGGATAACCAACAAAAGGTCCAACGTTTCTGCTTCTGTTTTTGTGTATCGGCAATCCTGTCTCGACAAGAGCAATATGTTTTCTGCCGTTCCGAGTTCTTGACTCGGCTGATGGATAAAGAGGCTCTTTTTATCAAAGTAATGCGCTTTTGCCTGATAGGCATAGCTGATAATAGATGGGAATCGTGCAATGAGGTGTACGCTCTGATTGAGTATATTTTCCACTGAGGTATCATCCGGCATATCGTCATCGGAATAAAGTGTCAAAACGCTTCTCTGCATTTTGTTCATAATATTCCGGCTCGGAATTTTCAAGATCATATTTTCTGTAAACTGCTCCGGAAGTTCTCTGAATTGAGCAATCATCTCGTGGAATAACTTGAGCTCTTCACGTGTCGGCAGATCCCCGATCATCAATAAATAAGCCGTTTCTTCAAATCCCAATCGCTTTTCAGCCTGAAATCCATAGACCACATCTTTAATGTCGTAGCCCCGATAATAAAGGCGCCCTTCACGGGGCACTTTTTTACCGTCTTCAATCTCATATCCTTCAACCGAGCAGACTTCCGTCAAGCCGACCAAAACACCAGTGCCGTTGGAATTTCTGAGACCGCGTTTTACATCGTACTGTCTGTAGTATTGTTCAGGAATTTTGGCATTCGCCTCTGCCTTTCCCGCAAGTTGTTTTACAATTGATTCATACTCATCCATCGCATCACCCCCCTTATCCGGTTCCTTCTATTATCCCAATGCTTCAATAACCGCCTTGGTAAATTCCGTCGTCGTTGCGTCCCCGCCGAGATCGGTCGTCTTAACACCCGATTTCAAAACGCTTGTAATGGCATTTCTAAGTTTTTCGCCTGATTTGACCTCACCGATGTGATCCAAAAGCATGGCCGCAGAGAGCAGAATCGCCGTCGGGTTAGCCAGATTCTTTCCTGCAATCGTCGGGGCACTGCCGTGAACCGCTTCAAATACAGCAATGGTTTCGCCGATGTTTGCACCCGGAATCACACCCAGTCCGCCAATCAACCCCGCACACAAATCCGATAAAATGTCACCGTATAAATTCATTGTAACGACGACGTCAAACTGATTCGGATTCATGACGAGCTGCATACACATATTGTCGATGATAATGGCTTCAAACAAAATATTCGGATACTCTGTCGAGATGTCCTTACCGATATTTAAAAACATGCCGTCCGTCAATTTCAATATATTGGCCTTATGAACCAAAGTGACTTTCTTGCGTCCGTGTTTTTCGGCGTATTCAAAAGCAGCGCGAATAATGCGCTCCGAACCCTTTCTCGTAATGATCTTTTCGGCGTGAATTTCATCATCGCTGATGACGTGCTCTACGCCGACATAGAGTCCTTCCGTATTCTCCCGGAACAAGATGATGTCAATGTCGGAATACCGTGTCTCGATGCCCTGAATAGAAAGAGCCGGTCTCAAATTGCAATAGAGATCGTATTTTTTTCTCAACATGACATTAATGCTTCGGAAACCTTCTCCGATCGGTGTCGTAATCGGCCCCTTCAGGACCACTTTATTCTTTTCAATGCTTTGGTATACGGAATCCGGCACCAGCTCGCCCGTTTCATTGTAGACATCAAGACCTGCGTTGACGACATCCCACGCGATGTCGAGTTTCAGCGCGTCAATCACTTGCTTTGCGCTCGCCGTCACTTCCGGCCCGATGCCGTCTCCCTGAATCAAAGTAATGGTATGCATGTAATATTAACCCCTTCTATATGATGATCGGCCGCGGCAATTACGCGCGATTGGCCTTCAGATAATTGATGTAACCACCGAGTTTAAGCACTTCGACATCATTTGCGGAACCGTCGAGCGCAACCGGTATATCTGTTCCTTTTGTTGCATTGTGAATGACAATATGCCCGGTTTCGATCGACGTTTTGAACGTCAATTGATCGCCTTGATCGATTTTTTCGTAATCCGCCTTGTCTTCGAAGACGAGCGGCAAAATCCCGGAATTGATCAAATTGGCTTTGTGAATACGTGCAAACGATTTTGCGACGACGGCTTTAACGCCCAAATAGAGCGGAACGAGTGCCGCGTGTTCACGACTTGACCCCTGTCCGTAATTTTCTCCTCCGACGATAAACCCACCGTTATTGGCTTTGCAAACTTCATAGAAGTTGTCTGTAATCGTTTTAAAGCAATGCTTGCTGAGTTCCGGCACATTGGATCGGAAAGGCAATAACTTCGCGCCTGACGGCACAATATCGTCTGTTGTGATATTGTCTCCCGTCTTGAGCAGGACGGTTGCCGAAAGACTGTCCGGCAATGCCGTGTTAAGCGGAAACGGTTTGATATTCGGCCCCATCACCACTTCAGCGGCCTCATCCGCCATCGGCGGTTCGGAGAGAATCGTCGGGAAGATAAAATAGCCGTCATACGTTTCAAAGCGTTCCGGCAAGAGCACTTCCAAATCACTTCCGATGCTTTCCGGAGAAGCAATGACCCCTCTGATTGCAGAGATCGCCGCGGTTTCCGGGCTTACTAAATAGACTTCTGCCGAATCGGTTCCGCATCTGCCTTTAAAGTTTCTGTTGAACGTTCTGAGCGAAATACCGTCGGTCTTAGGTGCTTGCCCCATTCCGATGCACGGTCCGCATGAAGCTTCCAAAATTCTGGCACCTGCGGCAATCATATCACCCAGCGCGCCGTTGTCAGCCATCATTTTCAATATATTGCTTGATCCCGGAGAAATAACAAGGCTCACGTGAGACGCAATGCGGTTTCCCTTCAGGATTTTAGCGACGCGCATCAGATCCGTATAAGAAGAATTGGTACAGCTTCCGATGGCCACTTGGTCTACTTTTGTGCCTTCAACCGATTTTACGTCATCGACGTAATCCGGGCTGTGCGGTTTTGCAATTTGAGGTTCGAGTTCCGACAAATTGACGACCAAAACTTCATCATACGTCGCATCGTCATCCGCTTTCAAGGCCACGTAATCTTCCGGTCTGCCCTGTCTGGTGAAGTAATCTTTGGTGCGCTCATCAGACGGGAAAATGGATGTCGTCGCGCCGAGTTCCGCCCCCATATTGGTAATGGTTGCACGATCCGTTACGGAGAGGCATGACAATCCCTCGCCGGAATACTCGACAATGTATCCTACACCGCCTTTAACCGTCAAGACTTTCAACACATGTAAAATGACATCTTTAGCACTGACCCACGGCTTGAGAGCCCCTTCCAGTCTGACGTTACGCACTTTAGGCACTTTAAGACCATAGGTCCCATGTGACATGCCCACTGCGACATCCAACCCGCCCGCTCCGATTGCAATCATACCGACGCCGCCACATGTCGGCGTATGAGAATCTGAGCCGATGAGTACTTTTCCCGGCTTTGAAAAGCGTTCCAGGTGGAGCTGATGACAAATGCCGTTCCCTGCCTTAGAAAAGACAATGCCGTACTTTGCCGCCGCAGAACGGATGAATTCATGGTCATCTGCGTTTTCAAAGCCGGCCTGTAGGGTGTTATGGTCAATATAGGCAACCGAAAGTTCCGTCTTAATGCGCTCGACTTCCAGTGCTTCCAGTTGAAGGTATACCATCGTCCCGGTCGAATCCTGCGTCAATGTCTGATTGACTTTGATCTTAATGTCATTTCCCGCTTTCAGCGAGCCTTCTATCAAATTCTTCTCAAGAATTTTATACGCCAATGAAAGTCCCATTTTGATTACCTCCAATTTTCCGAATTATTGTATACAATTATACATATGTTTTTTTTAGG
>JASUTA010000126.1 GCA_030445805.1 Clostridiales bacterium | reverse complement strand
TTTTTCACTTTTTAATTCTTTGCAGATCACGAAACGGTGAAAATGCACGAGAACAAACCACTGAGTCACAGAAGAACGGCGCATTCCGTAGCGGAATGCGCCGTTTTATATTAAAAAAACGAGGAGGGTTTGCATGGGAAAATTTGTAGTCAAAACAACCGCGACAGGAATTAAGTTCGATCTCAAGGCCGGAAACGGGGAGGTCATTGCAACTTCAGAGGTTTATTCTTCCAAAGAAGCTTGCCTTAAGGGCATCAACAGCGTTAAGAAGAATGCCCCCGAAGCGGCAGTAGAAAATCAGACGGTCGAAGGGTATCCATCTGAAAAACATCCGAAATTTGAAGTGTATCATGACAAGTCCGGACAATTCAGATTTCGTTTGAAAGCGACAAACGGGCAGATCATTGCGACGAGTGAAGCCTATAAAGCACTTGCGGGATGTATGAACGGCATTGAATCCGTTAAAAAGAATGCCCCTGATGCCCCTGTTACAGAGTAAAAAATAAAAAAAGCGGCTTAGAGCCGCTTTTTTGTTTTTGAATCGTTTATCCTAATGCACGGAATCAGAGGTGTTTTTCATAAGACTGAACCGCACGACAAACGGCTGCGGTAATAACAGCTGCAACGATGGCTTCGGGGATGCCGTTTGCGATAATAATTCCAATAATGGTTTTATAAATGGCGTCTGCGGCGAGATTAAAGGCACCGCCATAGGCGTCTTTAAATAAGAAATAGATGAGATGCAGGACGAGAATGGTATTGGTCATCGAACCGACAATACCGCTGAGTGCCAGCGAAACCAGTCGTCCTCTTTCCTTTAAAATTCGGTCGAATAGCTTGTAAGCGTAATACGGGAAGACGCCGACGAGAATGCGTGGAAGAAAGGCGACAAGTAAAGCGGCCCAGTTGCCTCCATCGGTTCCGGGAACCGGGATAGCCGGAGAAAAGGCAAAAGAAAGCAATGTCGGTGTAAACGTGTTGTTATAGAGGCTGGTGAGTCCGAATACAAATCCCAGTCCTGCGCCGACTTTTGGGCCGAGCAGAATGGAGCCGATAATAACGGGGACGTGTATAATCGTCGCCTTTATCAGCGGAAGCTGGATGTATCCAAACGGAGTGAAGTTAAGCAAAACGATAATGGCGGCGAAAAGTGCCGTTTTTGTCATTTCTCGTGATTTGTTTTGAGTCGTCATAATCATTCTCCCTATTTATGATTGGGTTTCGGACAATGGATTTCGAACAGAATCGATGCCTTTGTTGGCAAGTTCATCCGCCAGATGATTCATAGAAGTCAGTGTTTTAAAGTCATCGATGGAAATCTGAAGGCGGTTGGTTTCAATAAATTTTTTATGCCATTTTGCAAGATCGGATGCTTTATTGAGATCGAGATGTCCTTTGACCTTGAAAAACCGAACCTCTGAAAAGGACTCGACAAGTCCGATTAATTCTTGCCATAACGCTTTATTTTCCACGGGTTCCTTTTTAGCCGTCATCCATCCGTTCATTTTCCATTTGTGGTACCATCCGTTTTGAAAACAATTGACAACATAGGCGCTGTCGGAATATACGGAAACAGAAATTTCTTTTGAGTTAAGACATTTGAGTGCCTCAATGGCAGCGGTCAATTCCATGACATTGTTGGTGGTTTCGGGAGACCCGCCAAAGCACTCCCTGATTTGATCTTTGTATTTTAGAACAGCACCCCATCCGCCTATGTTTGTTTCTTTTCCATTGCCGGAGCAAGCGCCATCACAGAATATCATTACTTGTTTCATAAGTCACCTCTCGCTTATTATATCAGCGGATTTGGCGGGATTCAATGCATTGATCCCCAAAACCGAAATTTTCTTAAATTTAGGGATTTGAGATTGTCAACCCGCTGAGATAATGAGATAATATGGTAACGTGATAATATGGACATTTATAGGGATGATTAAAGAATCGAATCGTACAAAAATAAGATAGAACGATACAGAAACCGAATGATAAGGAAGAGGACATAGATTGATGCTTGAACGTCTTAATAAATTAATTTCAGTGGCCAGTGAGAGTCGTACGGCAGGGGAACGCGGCTTTGAAAACACACTGACGGCCATGATTGAATCCATTCCGTATTTCAGAGAGCAACCTTTGAATTATGGGAAGCAAGCGGTTTTAAACGACCCGTGGCATCGTCATATCGTGTGGGCATTGCGGGACAACGGTTCCGATAAGACCGTGATCCTCTATGGACATCACGATACGGTAGACGTCACGGCTTACGGAACCATTCAACACATTGCCAGAGATCCGGAAGCGCTTGCAAATTACTTTAGAAGTACGGATGCACTGCCGGATGACCACATTGAAGACTGGTTGTTCGGACGTGGGTCATGTGATATGAAAGCCGGATTGACAATCGGCATTTCGGCATTGGAACAAGGGGATGGACCGAATATCTTGTTTGTCAGTGTTCCGGATGAAGAGGCCGAATCTGCGGGAATGCGATATGCAGCGCGTTGGCTGGATGAGTTTAAACAGGAACGTTTGCTGAAATTCACACTTTCTGTCTTACTGGAACCGCATATGAAATCAAATCCCGATGAGTTTCCGGTCTATACGGGCTCTGTCGGCAAAATGATGCCCTTTATTTTTGTAAAGGGGGATGCGGTTCATGCGGGTGAAGCTTTCTCAGGACTGAGCGCCCTTAGCATTCTCATGGAAATTGTGAAGGCGGTTGAAGCCAATACGGAACTTTCGGATTTTGATCAAGGGCAAATCACACCGCCACCGACATTTCTTGGATTACGCGATTTAAAAAATCAATACGACGTAACGACGCCGGAGTATGCCGCCGGATATTTCAACTGGCTCTTTTTAAAGGGGTCTGCTTACGAGAAACTGGCGCTGCTTAAGAAGCAATGTGTTTGGTCGGTTGAAGACGCCATCAACCAATACAACTACTCTTTCAATGCCTATTTGAGGCGACAGGGGTTGCCGAGCTTTCAGTGCTGTCAAGAATTGACGGTTGAGGTGCTCTACTATGAAGAACTGGTCAAACGCGTGCCGAGTGACTTTAATATTGAAGCACAATTGGCGGCAACACGGGTCGCTTATCCGCATCTTTCAGATCAAATGCTCGCCATCGAGTGGACGCGTATTTTGATTGAAGCGGTGAATTTTAAGACGCCGGTTGTTGTCATCGGGTTGTTGACACCTTATTATCCTGCGGTTTCGGACAACGCTTATTTCAATGATAAATTGCGTGACCCCTTAACCGAATCCCTCAAACGTTATCGATATACTTTGAAGCCGTTCCCTTACTTTATGGGAATTTCCGATATGAGTTATATGGGGACGCCACTGGCGTCGACTACGGGCATTTACGAAAATATGCCGATGCTCGGAAAGGGGTACTCTCTGCCCGCACCGCTGGAAGGTGTGCCTTCCATTTGCCTTGGCCCATGGGGAAAGGCATTGCATCAAAAGGGCGAACGCGTGTTGATTCGGGATGTCGTGAAGACTGTGCCGGGATTGCTTCAAACCATTTTTGAAGCGGTTGAGTAACCGGTTGATGGAGTAACCGGTGGATGATTAACGAATAATGAAGCATTAATAAAAGCATTAATAAAAGCATTAATAAAAGCATTAATAAAAGCATTAATAAAAGCATAATCACCGAAAAATAAAAGAACCCCTGAAGACATTCTAAATGCCTTCAGGGGTTTTCCACTCTGTAAACCCTTTAAATTAACAGGATGTCAACAGCAAATTAACAGAATTGTGGATAAATCTGTGGATAGTGTGGGCAAACGTCTGTTTGTTCCTTGTTCTTTAGCACAATGCGCGTTCAAAAGTTTCGACATCGGCTTTGATTTGATCGAGTGACTGACGCCAAAACGCTCTGTCGGTGGGATCGATGCCAATTTCCATACAAACATCGTAAATATTCATTTTCCCTGAATGTTTCAAGAACTGATCGTATTGAGCAACAAAGGCTTCGCCTTTTTCAAGAAACTGTGCATAGAGCCCCAGCGAAAAGAGTTGGCCGAACGCATACGGGAAATTGTAGAAATTGCGTTTTGCGTAGTAGTAATGCGTCTTGTTGAGCCACATAAAAGGATGTCTGAATTCAGGGTCGAGTCCGTCGCCGTAAGCGCGTTCCTGGGCATCCAACATGAGAGATTTTAACTCTTCAACGGAAAGCGGATGATCTTTTCGCGCTTCGAAGACGGCTGTTTCAAAGTAGTATCTGGAAAGAATATCAACCACCACTTGAGTCGCACTTTGAAGGCTGCTTTCGAGTATGGCACGCTTTAATTCTTGATCGGCCGTAGCGAGAACCGCATTTCTGACGATGGTTTCACAGAAGATAGAAGCGGTCTCGGCGAGCGGCATCGGGTAGTGTGTATTCAAGATCGAATCCTTCATAATGCGGTCTCCGTGGAAAGCGTGACCGAGTTCATGAGCGATCGTGAAGACATTTTTGAGTTTCCCGGTGAAATTGAGAAGTACGCGACTTTCGCCGATACTGGCGAGATTGAGCAAAAAGCGCCGCCTGATTTTCCGGCACGCGGTTCAAAATCGAGCCATCCGCTTTCAAAAGCGCGATCGGCAAGTGCCGATAGATCGGGACTGAAGCTCGCAAAGTTGGAGACAATATAATCCCGTGCTTCTTCCTCGGTGAAATTCCGATCGGCAGTGGAGATCGGTGCAAACAGATCATAGAAAGGCAGGCCTTCTGAATGTCCCAGAAATTTGGCCTTGGCTTTCAGGTAGCGTCTGAAAACCGGTAGATATTCCTCCATGGCCCCGATCATGGCCTCCAGTATTTCAGGTTTCATGCGCGAATTGAATAAAGTCTCTTCAAGAGGATCTTTAAAATGGTGTAAAGTGCAAAGTGATAAAACTTCCCCCTTAATGCCGTTGAGTGCGGCGGCGGATGATTCGGCATGGGATTCATAAGCTTTCAGCTCGGCGAAATAGCCGGCTTTACGTGTTTCCGGATCTGCGCTGTAAGCGAGGTTCCTGACGGCCATAATGGGCAGATTTTTCACTTCGCCATCAAGTGGAACATCAACCGTCAACTGGGAAGACAACTTCCTCTGTAGGCGTTCCCAAGCTGTAGAACCCGTTGTTGTCAGTGTTGCGATGATTTTTTCTTCTTCTGCGGGCAAGGTGTGCTCTGCCTGAGCCAATAATTCTTCTAAAAAGAAAGCGTGATCTTTCAGTATGTCCGACTGTGAAATGAGCTGATCCAGACCATTGACGCCTTTGAGCCATTCTGTAAAGTCGACGATGGCTACCGTGAGTGCAGGCAGTGCTTTTCGAGTTTTTGAGTCGAGAGCGGCCGCATCTTCATCTGCAGCATTAAGGGATGATTTCAGAGTGGCGAAAGACAGCAGCCGTGTTAAAAGGCGATAGTCTTCAGCGTAGTTTTTGATAAACATCTCCATTTGTTGAATCGGATGATTGTAATGGCTTAAGGTCTCGGATTTGAATCGTATATATTTTTCGTCAAAAGATAAAACCTGTGCGAGATCGGATTGAATTTCAGGGGCATCAAATCCTGTGTAGAGTGCATTTAAATCCCAATTGGTTTTCATCAGAGTGCCTCCTCGGTCCATTGGATAAATTGCTCAATATCCTTTTGAAGGATTTTCAGTGAATTGTCCCAGAAGTCGGAGGATTCCGCGTCGATGTCCATCAGTTCACAAACGGTCAGTATATCCGATTTCCCCGTGGCCTTGAGCAAGGCATCGTATTTCGGGACAAAAGTTTCCGGCGATTCGAGGTATCTAGCGTAAAGCCCTTTGGCAAACAGTAAGCCGAATGCGTAAGGGAAATTATAGAAATTGTAATTGGCATCATAGTAATGCGGTTTGATTAGCCACATATAAGGATGAAGCTGATCCGGGTCGAGCCCTGCGCCATATGCTTCTTTTTGGCTTTCAAGCATCAATGCATTCATCGCGGATACAGAGAGGGGCTGCTTTTCAAAGACGGCTGTTTCAAAAAGATAGCGTGAATAAATGTCACAAATGACTTGTGTGGCATCTTGAAGGCTTGTCTCAAGCAAGGTGAGTGCTTCGGCGTGGGTTGCCAATTTGAGGGCGGCTTGCGTCACCAAGGTTTCGCAGAAGGTAGAAGCAGTCTCGGCTAGGGGGAGCGGAACATTGGCATTGAGAATGGATTCATCCTTCAGGCAGATGTCGTGATAACCATGACCGAGTTCATGTGCCAAAGTGATGACATCGGCAAGACTTCCTGTGAAGTTATGGAGAATTCGGAATTCACCTTTGTCGTGAAGCGGGGCGCAAAAAGCACCGCTGACTTTACCCGGACGCGGGGAAACGTCGATCCAGTTATGTTCAACGGCAGTCCTGGCAGTGTTTGCTAAAGCAGGCGAAAAATCAGAAAAATAGGTTTCGACGAAAGATGCCGCTTCTTCGTACGTATATTCTTTAGAAGGCCCCCCCATGGGTGCGAAGAGATCATAAAACGGTAAGCCGTTCTCATGTCCTAAAACTTTTGATTTTTGTCTCAGATACTTATGAAAATGAGGGAGTGATCGCTTGATGGCGTCAAACATGGTATCCAACGTTTTTTGAGTCATTCTGGAATCAAAAAGTGTTCTCTCCAGAGGTGATGCATATTTGCGCAATTTGCTGACGGCCGTTACTTCGCCCTTGATACTATTCATGGACATTGCAACGGATTCGGCGACTTTTTCATAGGCGGCAAGTTCTGCCTCGTAGGCGGCTTTTCGAACCTCAGGAGAAGGGTCTGTGGCGAGATTTCTCACTGAGGAAATCGGAAGTTCTTTTTCGCCATCCGGCAGATGAACCGTGGCCATCAATCCGGAAGTCAACTTGCTCTGTAAGGCACTCCAAGCTTTTGAACCGGTAATTTCCATGGTTGAGAGAATTTTTTCCTGGGATTGAGGCAAGATGTGGCTGCCTCTTTTTTTGAAATACGTCAGCGTATAGGCATGCTGATGTAAATATTCAGATTCGGAAATCCAGTCATCGAGCGCATCTGAGCGATTGAGAAAAGCAATCAGCAAGGATTCAATTGAAGCGAGCGGCATGGAGAGTTCATCCAGTCGGCTAATCGCGCGAGTTGCTTCTTCATTGCCCGTATCAGCTGCAAAGTTCAGTTCGGAGAAAGTATAAAGGTTGTAGAGCAGGCGCAGTGTTTTTTCGTATTGCATGAGAAAGCGTTCTAAAGATTCGGCATTTTCAAGTGCATCGACTTGTTTTTCAAGCACCGAAATGTCATCGGAGAGGTATTGCATGTCACGCAAAAAATGATCCTCTTTAAAGTGGGTGTAGAGCACGTTCAAATTCCACCGTTTATCTGCAGTGCTGTCCATAAAACCTCCTTGTGGCCTCCCCTGATGGGGGTTCTTATCTGCAATCATTCGGATATCTAAATTTGTGATGTCATTATACCATAAAAATTTTTTTTGATGAATGGAAAAACGGTGTTTTTTTTAAAAAAAGATAAAAAGCGGCAAGCCGCTTTTTTAGGTGAAGGATATTGAATGAATTTTGCAAGCCCTATTTGGCCGAAAAAATCCAAG
>JASUTA010000125.1 GCA_030445805.1 Clostridiales bacterium | reverse complement strand
ATCTTTACTTTCCGATCAATCGGTATTTCCATCAGAAACAGCAGTTTCTGTTGTCGAAATTTATGATCCGGAGCTGGCGGTCTATTATGATTTAAATGCGTTTAATCAGTTGCCGGAAGAGATGCTTTGTCATTTTAAAGGCATTGGAGAAGCAACGGCTTCAGCTATTATTGGCTACCGAGAAGCGCACGGAGGATTTAAAAGTTTTGAAGAATTGATTGAAGTTCCGGGAATCGGCGAAAAAAAGCTCGCTTCTATTTTTGAAAAGCCGGATGAACCGACGGAATAGACATGTTATAATAAGAAAATAGGAGGTGATGACGGTGGAACGCATTCGATTGACACAATACACAAAGAGCGCGGGGTGAGCGGCCAAAATCGGTCCTGAGACCCTCGCACAAGTTTTGTGCGATTTACCAAAATTATATGATGATAGGCTGTTGGTCGGCTTTGATTCGTCCGACGATGCCGCCGTCTACGCAATTGATGAGACGAACGCAATGATTCAAACCCTTGATTTTTTCACACCTGTGGTGGATGATCCTTATACATTCGGTCAGATTGCAGCGGCAAATGCATTAAGCGATGTTTACGCAATGGGAGGGAAACCCGTTGTTGCACTGAACATCGTCTGTTTTCCAAATTGTCTGCCGCCGGAGATTTTAAAAGAAATCTTAAAAGGCGGTGCAGAAAAAGTAAAAGAATCCGGCGCTTTGCTGGTTGGCGGACATTCCATTGAAGATGAGGAGCCTAAGTACGGCCTGTCTGTTTCAGGTATGGTACATCCGAATGACATATGGAGAAACATCGGCGCCAAACCGGGGGATGCTTTGATTTTGACGAAACCTCTCGGAATCGGCGTTTTGACAACGGCTCTCAAAGAGGGTATGGTTGAAAACGATGTGATCGATGAAATTGTCGGTATTATGGCAACGCTGAACAAAACGGCACAAGAAGTCATGAGTGGATTTGAAGTTCACGCCTGTACGGATGTCACCGGGTTCGGACTCTTGGGACACGGCTATGAAATGGCAGAGGGCAGCGGTGTGACCATTGAGATCGATCATCAAGCGGCGCAGTATGTAGAAGCGGCTAAGGGACTTGCGGCAATGGGTATTATTCCCGCCGGAGCCTACCGCAACAGAATTCACGTAGAAAAGCACGCCGTATTTGAAGAAGGTGTCGAGGAGGTTTATTTGGACTTGCTGTGTGATCCGCAGACATCCGGCGGCCTCTTGGTAGCTATCCCGTATGAACAGGCGGATAATGCGCTGAAAGCACTCATTGATGCAGGGGTAGATCGTCCTGCTATTGTAGGCCGCGTGACGGCGCTTGAAGATGTTTTTATCAAAGTGAAGTAATCCAAAACCCTACAGAGGGATGGTGTATGAAAGTCGAACTTTTAAAAAAAATACCTCAGGTGGATGCGCTGATGAAGCGCATTCCGCCTGAATACTATGAAAACTTGGAAAATGAATATATTAAGCGCGCTGTTCGGGCGGAGTTGGATGAGTTGCGCGGACGCATTCTGAACGGAGAAAATCCGGAACTGTCGGAAGAAGGTGTTTTGTCTGCTGTCTGCGCGCGCTTGGCGCGATTAACGGTCGATTCTTTGGTACCCGTGATCAATGCAACCGGCATTATTGTCCATACCAACCTTGGAAGAGCAATCCTCTCCGAGGAACTACTCGATCACACGCGTGAGGTGCTGACAAACTACAGTACACTCGAATTTGATTTGGAAACGGGAAAACGTGGATCGCGCTATGTGCATGCGGAAAAGAGGCTGGCTGAAATAACCGGGGCAGAGGCGGCACTCGTCGTCAACAATAATGCCGCTGCCGTGATGTTGATTTTAAACACAATGGCGGCCGGAAAAGAAGTCGTCGTTTCGCGCGGTGAACTCGTAGAAATAGGCGGTTCATTTCGTGTGCCCGATGTCATGGCTGCTAGCGGATGTATTCTGAAAGAAGTGGGAACAACAAATAAAACGCATGTGTTCGATTACGAAAAAGCCATTGGTGAACAAACGGGATTGCTCATGAAAACACACACGAGTAATTACAAAATTGTGGGCTTTACCGAATCGGTCGATATCGGCACTTTAGCCGAAATCGGAAAAGCACGCGGCATTCCCGTCTATGAGGATTTGGGCAGTGGGACAATTTATCCGCTCGGCAATTTAGAATTGCCGTCTGTGCCCGAATCGGTTGCCAAAGGACTTGATCTGATTTCTTTTTCAGGAGACAAAGTGTTCGGGAGTGTCCAATGCGGTATTATCATCGGGAAGAAGGCTTGGATTGACCGGCTGAAAGTGAATCCGCTCCTCAGAGCTTTCCGAATGGATAAATACACGCTTGCGCTTTTGGAAGCGACCTTAAAGCTCTATTTGAAGAGAGAACATGTCTTAGAATCCGCACCGACGCTTCATATGATTGCCATGGATCAGGAAACGGTTAAGCAAGCAGTAGAACGGTTTGTCGATCGGTATAGAGAAAGGCTCAATGACTGCGGGTTTGTCTGGACTGCAATGGATTTAACTGCCGAAATAGGCGGGGGATCAACTCCGGGAGAAGGCATTCCTTCTTTTGGGCTGGAGCTCAGCACTTTAAAATCTCCCGCGCGTTTTCAGAGACGATTAAGGCAATTTGAAAAACCGATTATCGCAACGCTGTCTAAGGATTGCGTTTATCTGGATTTTCGAACCGTCTTTGAACGTGATTTTCAGCGACTAATGGAAGGATTGGAGTTTGCGGATGCGTGACACATTAGTGGTTGGTACAGCCGGACACATTGACCACGGCAAGACGACGCTTGTTGAAATGCTAACAGGCGAAAACGGTGACCGTTTGGCAGAAGAAAAGGCACGCGGGATGACCATTAACCTCGGTTTTACGCACTGGACGCTTGACAGCGACCACACCATTGCTTTTGTCGATGTGCCGGGACATGAGAAATTTGTCAAAACAATGGTTGCCGGAGCCATCGGCATTGACGCGGTTTTACTCGTCGTGGCAGCGGATGAAGGCGTTATGCCGCAGACGGAAGAACACTTTCGAATTTTACTGCACTTGCCGGTTGTAACGGGCGCAATTGTGGTAACCAAATGTGATTTGGCCGACGAAGCGCGTCTTTCGGAGACCGAAGCGGAAATAAGAGCCCTGACAAAAGGCAGTTTTTTAGAAGGTGCACCTATATTTCGCAGTGATTTTAGGAACCCTGAACGCATTAAACGGTCGTTGAGTGATTTTTTTATTCAATTGATGTCTGAAATGACCATAGCTGAAGGGCAAACGGTTTCAAGACTCTATACCGATCGCGTTTTCACGGTAAAGGGTCACGGAACCGTTGTGACAGGAACGCTTCTTGACGGGCGAATCTGCTTGGGAGACACACTTTATGTCTATACGCCGGCACGTGTCATTCAAGTAAAAGTACGCAATCTGCAGGTTCACGGCAGTGATGTCAACTGTGTCCATTCCGGTCAGCGGGCGGCAATCAATTTGTCTGAATCCGGTGCGGAAAAAGGCAGTCTAATTTCTTCTTCTCCGGATTATGAACCCAGCGATACTATGGACGTCTGGGTTGAAGTCGATCCGCAGGTGAAAGAAGGAATCAGTCACTGGCAACGGCTCAGACTGCATCACGGCACTTCTGAAATTTTATGTCGGATTGCTTTAAAAGGAAAGGGAACCATTGCTTCGGGAGAAAGTGCGGCGGCTCAGCTTCGATTGGAAAATCCGATTTATGCAAAAGCACATGATGTTTTTGTCTTGAGGCGTTTTTCTCCGGTGGAAACATTGGGTGGCGGCTACATAATTCATCCGAAGGGTGAGCGCGGAAAATGGCAAGAAGCGATTGATACGGAAGACGATTTGCGTGTTTTGATGCATACAGCAGAAAGATTGAATCAACCCTTTGAAAGGCGTTCTGCTGAAGAGGCAGTGCCTTTAGATGGGAATCAAATGAAATCGGCTTGGGAAGAAGCCCTTAAAACCGGTGAAATCAAAGCGCTGGATGGCGATCGATTTTGTACCGGTTCGTGGTTTGAAGCGGTTTCCGAATCGGTTTTAAAGGAGACCTTTGCGTACCACAAGGCATTCCCCCTTAGACGCGGTATTTTGCTTGAGACACTGCGTTCGCGTATTAAAGGACTCGATAAAAATACTTTTAAAAAGGTTGTTGCGGAGTTGACGGCAAGCGAGCAATTGAGAGTAACCGGAAATGATGCGGCACTTTTTAATCGAACGGTTGACTATTCACCAGAAATGAATCGTGTCAAAGAGGCGATTATGAAGGCTGTCCGTGAGGCAGATGGTGCTCCCATCGGTATAAAAGCGCTTGAGCCGAGCACCGGAGATAAAAAAGCCTTTACAGAAATGTTATATCATTTGATTAATATAGAAATTCTTGTTAAAATTAATGAGGAAACCGTAATGGATGCGGCAAAATATTTAAACTGCAGAACGTCGTTGATTCAAACACTGAACGAATCGGGGACGATAACCGTAGCGGAATTCAGAGATCAAATGGGTATTTCAAGAAAAAACAGTGTCATACTGCTTGAACATTTTGATGCAGTGCATCTCACAAAGCGAATGGAAGATAAGCGTATTTTACTAAAGCGATGAATGGAGTGGACGCTATGGCGGAGAAAATTTTAGTTGTTGACGATGAGCCGATTTTGCTGAAAGGACTAAAATTCAGCTTGGAGCAAGAGGGATACGAAATCGAAACGTCCATGGACGGAAAAGAAGCTTACGATAAAATCCTCAACAACACTTATGATGCAATTATTTTGGATTTGATGCTTCCGAGTATGGACGGACTTGAAATCTGCAAAAAAGTCCGCGAAAAGTCAATGGTGCCGATTCTGATGCTCACTGCTAAAGATGATGATTCCAGTAAAGTGTTGGGTTTGGAATACGGTGCGGATGATTACATTACAAAGCCGTTTAATATGTTGGAACTAAAAGCGCGCATTAAAGCAATTCTCAGGCGTGTTCAATTGAGCGATCAAGGGAGTGCAACCGGAGTGCTTCACATCGGAGACTTCAGTATCAATACTTTGGGGAGAAAGGTGACGGTCAACAATCAACAAGTTAATCTCACTGCAAAGGAATTTGATTTGCTCCTCCTACTCGTTATGAATGAAGATAAAGTCTACTCAAGAGAAGAATTGCTTGAAACCATTTGGGGATATGAATATTTCGGAGATGTAAGAACAGTCGATGTTCATATTCGACGCCTCAGAGAAAAAATTGAAGTCAATTCTTCTCAGCCCGAATACATTTTAACCAAATGGGGAGTGGGTTACTATTTTAAAAATCGAAAAAAAAGAGTTCTTTAAAAGCATTAGGTGGAAACTTGTTTCCACCTATTTAATATTGATAATCTTTGTCATGGTCCTTACGACGATTTTTATTCGCAACTATTTGACCAACAGCAATATCACCGATTATGAGAATTTGCTGTTTTCTCAAGGCGGCGTCGTGGTTTCCCAGATTGCACCGTTTGCTTCAAATCTCGACAATACCTATACGCAACAATATGTCGATGAATTGATCAAAGGGTACAGTTCGGAGTATGACATGCGAATTCTCGTCGTAGATGCTTCCGGCGTGGTTCGAGTCGATGCCTACAATGATATGGTGGGGGAAAAACTCGACGTTGATGAAGTTCCCAAGGCCATGACCGGTGAGCGTTCAGCGGAGATTTATACACATGATCAGTCCTATGTCATGTATGCGGGATTGCCGATTGTAGACCACAATGAAACACTGGGGGTCTTATTTATTTCTGCGCCGGTTGATGATGTTCTAACAGAGATTGAACGCATTATGGAGCGGCTTTTGGTCATTTTTTCGATTGCCGTTTTGGTTTCTATTTTTGTAAGTGTCATTTTTGCCCGAATTATTTCAAAGCCGATTGAAGATTTGACCGATTCGGTGAAACACATTACCATGGGCAAATACGATACTAAAGTTGAAGTGACGGGAAAAGATGAAATCGGTGCACTCGGAAGTGCCTTTAATTTGATGACGACGAAGTTGTTTCAAGTAGAAGAACGTCGTAAAAAATTTGTTTCCAATGTCTCGCATGAGCTGCGCACACCGATGACGTCCATGAAAATCGTTTCAGATACACTGCTCTCTACACCGCACTGGGATGAGGCTGTTTATCGTGAATTTTTGCAGGATATCAACGCCGAAATCGATCGGCTGAACAATATTATTGACAGTTTGCTGTATTTGGTCCGAATTGAAAAAGAAGATTTGGAGCTGAACTATAGCATGACCTATGTCAATTACTTGCTTGAATGGGTCATTAAAGCCATTATGCCGATTGCCAAGAAAAAGAATATTGAAATTACACTGACGACAAACAGCAAAGTTCAAATTATGCTAGATCAGGAAAAAATGCAACAATGTCTGCTGAATATTATCGGCAATGCGGTCAAATACACAGCTGAAGGCGGAAAGGTAGAAGTTGTGCTCTCCGAATACAAAGAGGATATTGTCATTTCGATTGAAGACAACGGTATGGGCATTCCAGAAAAAGATCTGCCATTCTTATTTGACCGTTTTTATCGGGTGGATGAAGCACGTGTGCGAAAAACGGGCGGGACAGGTCTCGGCCTCTCTATTGCTCAGCAAATTGTCCAGCTCCATCAAGGGGAAATCACCGTAGAGAGCACGGAAGGCGTCGGAACAAAAGTTTCCGTCACTTTGCCGAAGAAATGAGGTCACTATGAGATTTCCCTATAAAACCGTTATCATATTGCTGACTTTTTTGTCGGTGCTCTATTACGGCGTTATGGTCGGAGAATCATTGCCGTCCATTCCTGCTCAAACTTACATTGCCCCCGGAGCCGTTGCCATAAAAAGCAGGGAGACCCTTTACTTTGTTTATGAGGGGGCCTTATACAGTGAACAGCGCAGCATTGAAATTGAAGATTTGAATTATGCCGCAGGGCTTGTTAAGGCACTGACGGCAGGACCCTCAAATCACGATTACAAAAGTCTTTTTGATTTGGGCGTACAGGTGCTTTCCGTCGATCAAATCGATAACATCTGCTATGTCAATCTTTCTAAAGACATCGATCGCATACGAACCGAACCGTCGGAAGATTTGGAACTCTATCTCTGGGCTGTTGTCAATACGCTGACGGAGCGGCGGGACATTGATTTTGTTCAATTTCTTGTCGAAGGATCACCGGAAGAACGGCAGATCGGAAGCTTATCTTTTAGCCAAGCCTTGTCCTTTAACGATCGATTTTTATATGTCAAAGTGCGAACCGCAACCGATGCTGTGAGAGATTTTCTGGATTATGTTGAGGCTGGGCGATACGATCTCGCATACGGCATGTTGTCCGAGGCTTCAAGAAACAATTTGGATTACTCCGGATTTGCGACTTTTGCAAACAGAATCAGGAGCGATTACGATACGGAATTCTATTTTTCCAAACGTTATGAAGAATACGATGAAGTTTATGTCCGTTATGTAGAACGCTACGGAGATAATGAACTTTTTAATATTTGGATTGAAGTCTGGTCTGTCGTCAGAGAAGACAATGATATCATCAACATCATC
>JASUTA010000124.1 GCA_030445805.1 Clostridiales bacterium | reverse complement strand
ATTTGAAGATTATCAAAGAGGGGAAGGTGCAACGGCAGTGAAAGACTTTGTTGCCAGCATGTCCGACCGTTATGCTGTAAATCTTTACAAAAAGCTTTTCATTCCGAAATTTTGGTTGTATTGATGATTTTTTCGTGACTTTTTCATGAATTTTTTTAAATTAAGAAGGATTTTCATGAAGTGTGTCGAAACAATTATAGGTCAGTTTTTTTGAAGGATGGTGCGATGCAAAAAGGCAATATTTTCGAACATGTACTGGATCAGGTCAATCTTGTGGATTTGATTTCCGGTTATATTCCCGTTGAACGCGCCGGCAGAAATTACAAAGCACTATGCCCGTTTCACAGTGAAAAAACGGCTTCTTTCATTATTTCAGAAGAAAAACAACTTTATCACTGTTTTGGGTGCGGTGCGGCAGGCAATGCCATCAATTTTGTCATGCAGTATGAGAACTTGGATTACCTCGATGCAGTCGAACTCATCGCAGATCGATACAACATCGATATTTCTGAATTTTCATCAAGCAATTCACAAAAGAAAACTGTCGATTATAAGCTGTTTTATGCAGTCTTGCGCGATGCGGCCAATTACTACTACAAAAATTTGCGAACGGCGCCACAGGCAATGGCTTATCTTGAAAAACGCGGCCTGAATTATGATATTATTCGAACTTTTGGCATAGGCTTTTCAAATGACAAATGGACCGACCTCATTAACCGATTGGGTAAAAAATATAGTGTTGCGACACTTGAGCAGGTGGGGCTCGCCATTGAAAACAAAGAAAAGAACAGCCACTATGACCGTTTCCGAAATCGGATTATGTTTCCCATTGTGAATCCGAGGGGAAAAGTAATCGGATTTGGCGGACGCGTTATGGATGATTCACTTCCCAAGTATTTGAACTCTCCCGAAACGGATGTGTTCAATAAAAGTCAGACGCTCTATGGCCTTCATCTCGCAAAAGATCACTTGCATGAAAAAAAGCAGCTCATCATCTGTGAAGGATATATGGATGTCATCGCACTCCATGCCGCGGGCTTTCAAAACGCTGTAGCGACTTTGGGGACTGCTATGACGGTAGAACACGCACGATTGATGAAGCGCTACAGTGAAGAAATTGTCGTATGCTACGATTCAGATCTCGCAGGTCAAAAGGCGGCACTTAAAAGTATTGACGTCCTAGAAGGCGTAGTGGAAAAGGTACGCGTCGTCGTTTTGGGTGAGGGATTGGATCCGGATGAGTATATTAAAAAATACGGGCCGGAGGCGTTTAAAGAAAAAGTGGATGATGCCGTGACAGGAACGGCTTTTAAGATACGCCATCTCAGGCAAGGTTTTAATTTGAACTCAGAGCAGGAAAAAGTAACGTTTCTATCCAAAGCTTCCGAAATCATTTCACAAGTTAAAAATGGTTTTGAAAAAAACTTGTACATCGATGAACTCAGCGAATCACTGGGTGTCAATCGGGGTCTGATTGCCAATGAAGTGTATAAGGGATCTAAGGGCAATCACTTGAGTTTTCACTCTCAAAAAAAGAGCCGCAACATTCCAATCGTTGAAAACGATCGGCGTGCGCTGCTTGAAGAACAATTGATTGTCTATTTAACACATGCGTATTCGAAATTGACGGATATGCAAAAAACTGTTATCGGCGCTTTTGAATTTTCAGAGAGCAGACAAGACATTTTTAGTTATCTCATGACTTATTTTGAAGGGAATGACCGTTTTTCGATGCAACACGTCATCGAAGAAGCGGATTTGGATGTCTCATCTGCACTTGAGCAAATCCTCGAAAAACATACAGATGAAGAATCAGATATAGATGTGGATCTGGTGCTTAACAACATTTTGTTGATGAAATTGGATGACGCACTGGATGCATTGAGAAAAGAATTGAAGACGACAGATGACGTTCCGAAAATTGAAAGAGAAATACAACACAAGTTGCTTTTAAAGAAAGAATTGACTTTAAAAATGCGACATGGTAAATAAATCATTGAAAGGAGGCCATTCAATTGAACGAAAAATTGAATGCCAAAAATCAGGAAATTGTAAAGGCACTTATTAAAAAGGGAAAAAAGAACGGCACGCTGTCGTATTCAGAAATACAGGACAAACTTTCCGAACTTGACCTCAACAAGGACCAAATGGATGAAATTTTTGATCGTTTTTCCGAAATGGACATCACCATCGCCTCAGATGATGAATCCGAGGAAGACATCGACCTGGACGATTTAGAAGACATCGAAGACTTGGAAGATCTGGAAGACCTTGAGGATCTGGAAGACATTGACGATCTTGAAAATCTGGATGACGACGGCGACGATGACGGCAGTGATGATGAAGAAGAGGAAAAAATCATCGACATCTCTGTGCCGAAAGGCATCAATATCGACGATCCGGTACGTATGTACCTCAAAGAAATCGGAGAAGTGGCGTTGCTTTCGGGTGAAGAAGAAGTAGAACTCGCAAAACGTATGGCAGACGGCGATGAAGACGCCAAGAAAAAATTGTGTGAAGCCAATCTCCGTTTGGTCGTCAGTATCGCGAAAAAATACGTCGGTCGCGGGATGCTCTTCTTAGACTTGATTCAAGAAGGGAATCTCGGGTTGATCAAAGCCGTTGAAAAATTTGACTGGACAAAGGGATTTAAGTTTTCAACTTATGCGACGTGGTGGATTCGACAAGCCATTACCCGCGCAATTGCCGACCAGGCAAGAACCATTCGTATTCCGGTTCATATGGTTGAAACCATCAATAAATTAATTCGCGTTCAGCGTCAACTGCTTCAAGAACTCGGCAGAGAACCGTCTCCGGAAGAGATTGCAAAAGAGATGGATATGACGGTTGATAAAGTTCGCGAGATTTTAAAAATTGCTCAAGAACCGGTTTCACTCGAAACACCGATCGGAGAAGAAGAAGATTCACATCTCGGAGATTTCATCCCCGATAATGATGCGCCGGCACCGGCGGATGCCGCTGCATTCTCCATGTTAAAAGAACAACTTATGGAAGTACTCGAAACGCTGACCCCGCGTGAACAAAAAGTGCTGAAGTTGCGATTCGGTCTTGAAGACGGCCGCGCCAGAACTCTTGAAGAAGTGGGGAAAGAATTTGATGTCACCCGCGAACGCATTCGCCAAATCGAAGCAAAAGCGCTCAGAAAATTAAAACATCCAAGCAGAAGTAAAAAGCTTAAAGATTATCTCGAATAATCCATCGCCGGTCTTTGACTGGCTTTTTTTATGAAGCCAATCCAGGCGATAAAGTTTAGAGTAGAAACACAATTGGAGGTTCCGTTGAATTTTTCGAAACGTATTGAAGGCATTGCCGCCTGTATTGATCCGATTCAAGTCATCGCCGATATTGGTACAGACCATGGGTATTTACCGCAACTGCTTCTCGCAGAACACAAAACGCAAAAAGCGATTTTAACCGATGTCAATGAGGGCCCACTGAACAATGCCAAGAATACATTTTCTGCAGATAGTCCTGTGGAATTTCGGTTGGGAAACGGTCTAGAACCGATTTTTAAAGGAGAAGTCGATGCGTGCGTGATTGCCGGGATGGGGGGCGAACTCATTCGCTCTATTTTAGAACATGATCCGGAAAAAACGCTGAGCATGTCCTTTCTCGTCCTTCAACCGATGACAGAGCAGGGCATATTAAGGCAATGGCTCATGTCTAACGGTTTTGAAATTCTGTATGATGCCTACGTATATGAGCGCGGTAAAATTTATGAAATCATCAAGGTTGCACCGCATGAGGCAAACTGCATTTTGGGCAAATCGGACGATGTTTTTTCCGTGCCTACAGATGACTTGGAATTCGGATATCGTATTTTAGCCCGAAGCATAGAGGCTTATCAAATTTTTTTAGAGCTTCGGTTTAAAAAATACAACGCCATTTATCAAAATACCAAATCTGCCGACTACTATGAACAGGCGGAAAATGCGCTTTTAAAATTGCAAACCATCGAAAAAATAAAAAGACAGTTAGAAACGTGAGGAGGATGTTTATGGTTACCTCGGTAGGAAAAATTCTAAAACTGATTGATCAATTTGCCCCGTTTGAAACCGCGTCTTCTTGGGATAACAGTGGTTTGCTCATCGGCGGTGAAAGCAAACCTGTCGATCGGATTCTCATTGCACTGGATGTCACCGAGTCCGTTGTTGACGAAGCGATCGAAGAAGGGGTCGACCTTATCATTACACATCATCCGCTCATTTTCAGCGGTTTAAAAAACATTACTCTTGAAAATCGAATCGGGAAATTGGTATTTAAACTCATTCAAAATGACATTGCCCTTATTTCTGCGCATACAAACTTAGATAAATCGCCTCAAGGCATCAGCGCCTATTTATCGGAATTATACGATTTGGACGATGTGAGCCTGCTCGTTTCCGAAGGGGATGATGCCGGATTCGGACGCATCGGAAATTTAAAAGAACCGATGACACTCAATGCCTTTGCCGAACAGACGCGTATGCTTTTTAATAACCATGTAAAAATCGTCGATCGAAGTGAAGGGCGTATGATTCGAAAAATCGCCATTTCAAGCGGGGCTTCTTCCGACTTCATTGATTCGGCTCTGAATCTCGGTGCCGATGTCTTTCTGCTAGGTGACCTCAAATATCATGAAGCACAGGGCGTCTTAAATACACCGATGACACTAATCGATATCGGGCATTTTGAAAGTGAATTTATTTACTTGGATCGATTAAAAGAATTGCTGGAAATGAGGGCTTTATATAAAAACTACGATATATATATAAAAGTTTCTGAAACGGAAAAACCGATATTTACCTTGTATTGATTCGAATGACTATGTGTGAGCGCACATAGTCATTTCTTTTGGCGGATATGTGCGAACACATTGCCGAGTCTCTCGGTTGCTCCTCAGATGAGATACGCAATTTTAAAATTGCAAGCATGCTCCATGATGTCGGAAAAATTGCTGTTCCGGATTCAATCTTACTCAAACCCGGTTTTTTGACAAAAGATGAATTTTCAGTGATTAAACAACACACAACCGTCGGGGGAAAGCTCTTTAGCAATTCACGTTTGCAGCTGCTCCAAATGGCAGAAGAAATTGCAAAATATCATCATGAACATTGGGATGGGAGCGGTTATCCTCTAAACTTGTCCGGGAATGATATCCCGATATGGGCACGCATCGTTACTGTAGCTGATATCTTTGACGCGTTGACGCATGATCGAATCTATAAAATGGCATGGCCGCTAAATGCGGCAAAACAATATATTGCCGACCATAAGGGCCATATTTTTGATCCGAAAATCGTAGATATTTTCTTCACCAACTACGACGAAATTTTAAAGATCATGGACAGATATCAGGACGGTTGATCTTGCAATTCGACAGGTTTTAAGCTATAATGTCCTAGAGTAAGTCAGATGATCGCGTGCATTGCACGAGGAAAGTCCGAGCTCCATAGAGCAGGGTGCTGGGTAATCCCCAGTGGAGGCAACTCCAAGGCCAGTGCAACAGAAATAAACCGCCTCTTATGAGGTAAGGATGGAAAGGTGAGGTAAGAGCTCACCAGCGCATAGGCGACTATGCGGCTCTGTAAACCCCATCTGGAGCAAGACCAAATAGGGCACCAAAAGGGGGCTGCTCGTTCCCGCCCGGTGGTAGGTCGCTTGAGCGTTTCGGTAACGATTCGCCTAGATAGATGATCGTCTAATACAGAACTCGGCTTATAGATTTGCTCACCTAAACACTGGCTTCACAGCGAGTGTTTTTTTCTTTTTAAATGGATGATCCATTTGTCGCACCCCTCATTTTCTCATTTGGAGGATAGGTATGTTAAATGCATTTTCAAGAACAGAATTACTGCTCGGAAAAGATATTGAATTGCTAAAAGACTGTACCGTTGCCGTTTTTGGCATCGGTGGGGTCGGTTCTTTTTCGGCGGAAGCACTTGCCAGAAGCGGGATAGGAAAATTATGCCTGTATGATGATGATGTCGTCAGCCTGACCAATATTAACCGACAACTGATCGCGCTACACAGCACCGTCGGAAAAGCAAAAGTTGATGTCATGAAAGCCCGCATATTAGACATTAATCCTGATGCAGAGGTAGAAGCCAACCGTTGTTTTTTCAGTGCTGAAACGCTTTCAGATATCAATTTTGATCGCTTTGACTACATCGTGGATGCCATTGACACCGTTTCATCCAAATTGCTGTTGATTGAAACAGCGTATCACAAGGGCATTCCCATTATCAGTGCCATGGGGGCAGGCAATAAGCTGGATCCGACGCGATTTGAAGTAACAGACATCTATAAAACAGAGGTTTGTCCACTGGCACGCGTCATGCGCCGTGAATTAAAAGCGCGAAATATTTCATCCTTAAAAGTCGTTTATTCAAAAGAACCACCTATAAAACCCTTGGAGAGCGAAGAAAACGAACCGCATCTTCAAACGCCAAGAACCAAGCGTCAAGTGCCCGGAAGCATTGCTTTCGTACCTTCTGTCGCCGGGCTCATTCTGGCCGGGGAAGTCATTAAATCACTGATTGCAGCCTCAAAATAGTGCTTATCAAGGAGTAAATATTATGACACGACCCATTAAAATCTATTTGATTTCAGGAATTTTATTCGCACTTTTTGTATTTTTTTTACCCGGATGCCAGAGTGAAAATAAAGATAGCGCTACCGCTGAAAGCCATATTATTTCCGTCACAACCGAAGCACAGACTTCTGAGGATCCGTCTTCGGGTATCCCAACAGACTCTACTTCAGTTGTATCTATTGAACCCACAACCTCAATCCCTCAAGTAACCGGAGAAGAAACTACAAAAGGAGCAGAATCCATGTCATTCACATCCGTTTATTACTACATCCCGTCTCGAGAAGCACGTTACCAATCCTATGCCGCCGAGCAGAGTTCGCTCTCCGCAGAAGCGGTTGTATTAGCCGTTAACATGGACTTGGATTATGGTTTTTACAATTACATTCAGCAGGTTTCCGATCCGTTTGATTTGTTGGTTTTATGCAATAAATACAATCAACTTCCGAGTGATTTCTCACCGGAAGATCTGGAAAGTGTCCCTGAGGGGTATTATGTCGATGACGGAAAGACCTATCAAATGGCAATGCCTGCATTAAATGCTTTTATACAAATGGCAGACGCGGCTGCCGAAGAGGGGATTACCCTAAAAATTGCATCCGGTTATCGCACCTATGCTTATCAAGAAGGGCTTTACAACCGTTATGTGGCTAATCATGGCAAAGCGGAAGCTGATACTTTCTCAGCACGTCCGGGGCACTCGGAACATGAAACCGGGCTTGCCTGTGACATAAATGACGTCTCTGCTTCTTTTGAGGATACCGATGCATTTCGCTGGCTCTCTGAACACGCTCATGAATACGGCTATATTCTGAGATATCCAAAGGGACTTGAGGGTGAAACCGGATATATGTATGAACCGTGGCATTACCGTTATGTCGGGGAAGAAACCGCAACCGCTGTTTTTGAACAAAATATCACGTTTGATGCCTACTATGCCATGATGATTTTGCCAAAAAAATAGAGACACAATCCATACGATTTATCCCTAGATTACATTCATATTAAAACCACTTCAAAATATCTCCGCATTTTCTGTTTTATGCTATGATGAAATTAAGAAAGCGCGTGCGGAGGTGATTTGAATGACATTTTTTGATTTTTTCAAACGGCATATCCGATGGGTCATGGCAATATCATTGGCCATCGTTGTATTATGCCTCTATACACTCTATCAGCTCAACCTGCAAGCGCAACAATACGAGGCGCTTCAGGCACAGTATTCGGGAATATCCGATCAATTAAC
>JASUTA010000123.1 GCA_030445805.1 Clostridiales bacterium | reverse complement strand
CCACCATTTGTACTTTTTAATACAAATTTATCAGGTAGGCCATTAAAATCAATTTCATATGGTCTCCAATCTCGCGTTTCAGTTACACCTGATTATATCACAAAATGGGCGCAGAGCGCCCATAAAAGTCGAGATGGTTTTCAATTTGTTTACAGATAGTGACTGAAAATTTGATCCAATGTCTGCGCATTTACCGGCTTTGGAAAATAATCATCAAATCCGTAGTCTTTCATAAAAGCATGTTCATTATCAATTAGCTTCTCCGAGGTTGCAATCACAGGGCAACGCTTTCCGAAACGATTTTCAAGATGGTCATACAGTTCAAATCCGTCACAATTTTCAATGGTCACATTGACAATAACAAGATCCGGAAGCAGGCGTTCATACATCTCCAGTGCACTATTTCCGTCCTGAGCAAAATAGAGCTCAAAACGTTCAAAAATGTCCATGGAAATCTCCGGTTTTTCAAAGTCCGCAATTAAAATACGCTTCTTGAGCGGATCAACGGCCTTTGGCATTGCATTTTCTGTAAGCGCTACTCTATCCAGCAATAACGTTACATGTGTATGGAGTAATTTATCCACGCCCGCAGAAACTGTCATCTTTCCTTTTCCCGCCGTGACATACTGTTTCGCAAATTGCCAACCGAGTGATGCAATATAAGCCTCTAAAGAATCCATCGTGTACTTGGAATGATCTTCGGATGTAAGCCAAGAAACATCTTTGCGAATGGCCGATTCAATTTCAACATTGAAGTAGACTTTAGATTCCGTCTGAGAAATTTGGGACAGATTCAAATGAATGATTTCATCATCAGACACATAACGATGCATATCCAATAAATATGCAAAAAACAGTTTGAAGTCAAACGGATTCCCGGAAACCGCTCGTGATAGAGCAGAGTCAATATCTGTTTCGACGGTAATCGGAGATTTGAGAAGCGCATTCACTTGATCCAACTGTTCTATCGGGTCAAATACAATTTTAGAAATCGGTTCTGTCCCCTGACGGTATCGTGTATACATCAATCCCCGGTCAAAGACCTCAAGTAAATGGGATGCCTGCTCGGATAATTCCTCGGCAGCACCCGCTCCGGAAACATTGAGCGTGTGAGAAAGGGTCTCAATAGGGAATCGCGTCGATCGTATGAAGCGTTCCACTCCGATAAAGTCTCTGGAATAATCATTTCTCACGCGTTTGAGTTCACGCCTCAATTGAGCATTTTGATCTTTCAGCGCTTCAGTTGCACGGATACTCTCCGCCATATCAAAATGCATTTCGAGAACACCGACGGCTTCGCCTCCCCGCACAATAGGCAGTTGACGCACTTCAACTCCGGATTGCTGAAAACCGGCACTTTCATGATTGGACAAAACTTTCTTCAAATGGCACTGTTCACAGACATCGTCCAATCCAAAAAAGACCTGATAACACTTATTGCGATCGTTTTTTTCCTGATGATCGACACAATAATAATTGCTCCAAATCACACTGTAATCCGGCGCAACCCAAAAAGCAGGTAAATGCAATTCATTCATTAAATTGTGAACGCCTAGGGCCTCACCGATTCTTTCTAGGTGAACTTTTTCCAGGGCTTTATTAAGCTGTTCCAGTTCGTGAATAAGAGATTCTCTGGACAAACGGCTATAATCCATACATCGCTCCGTTTTCTGTGACATAAAAAGGGCGCTTCCTGCGTTGATTTCATTATACCAAATTTGCCCTGAGAAATGTCTCTAATTTCCCGAGTATTTTACAATTTCCATCCTCCCGTCATCTCTCGACCGTACAATGGCTTCAATTGTGAGTTCCGGCCCTTCTACGAGAAGGTATTCAGGAGTCCTGGATTCCAAAAGCGTTTGGTCAAAAAGCCCGATCACAGTGACAACACCCATCACTTTGTAGCCTGCCTCATTGACATGAACGACTTCCACGCATTCACCTTTGGAAACCGTCCAACAAAGTGCCGCCTCCGGATCAAGCTGCAATGCGGTTACGGCGTTACCGGTTGAGGGGGTGTCAAATGAAGATTCTTTGAGCTGATCGCGCGTTACCAGCGCATTTTTTGAAAGAGACGTCCGAAGCGTTTTTCCGGCCACCTCTTCAACTGTTTTAAAGTACCCGTCGCTCCAAAGAGATTCATCGATTTGAACCAATTGCAGTTGTGAAAGTTCAATAACCGTTCCGGCTTCAATATCCTTCGAAACAGCAACGACTTCTGTCAAATGAACCGCTTTTTCCTGTGCAACAAGTGCAATTTCATAACGCGTCAATAAAATTCCGGCCAACAAAAGCGCCGTAATAAAAATAATTTTTTTCATATATTTTGACTCCCCATCACATGGTTTTTTCAAAAAATGACGTGACTACATTTTGTGTGTTGCACCGTTTATCTGTCCAGAGGCAATTCAAATTGAAAGGAAGCCGACAAACGTTTTTCCAGACCCGTCCTTATCAAAAATCGATTTTTATAAAGAAAAGAAAAAGAAACATCAAAAATGCCATAGGCATTTTCGCCGGGTTCGCCGGGATGAAATGTAAATGTAACCGCTTCCGGCACCACGTCCGGTGCGACGGCTTCCAACCGGGTTCTTAAAAAAATCTCATAAGCGTCCTGAGAATCATTTGTCTTAAGCTCCCCTCGACTCAATGCCGGTGTACTCATCTCCGACAGCATGTCCGTACAAGCGAGTTCTGATGCCGTTCTCACGCGATTTTGAAGGGTTTCCATGTATCGTATTTCCATCGCCATTTGAAACAGGGGAACGACCACAAAAAACATCAGAAAAAAAGCGGTAATAACCATTCCGATTGCTGCGGAACCCCTTTGAGTTCGGTGGAGACTTTTCATATAGGCTCCTTTCAATTGACCACGCTTCTCGACAAAAAAGGCCCTTCGTAAAACAGTGGAAAAGCCTTTTTTTCGCGAATAAAGAGCCCAACGGGCATCACATAAAAATAGACGCCTTCTACATGCAAAGATTGAATCGTTCCGCGTTTTGAAAGATCCGCCTCCGGAACCTCAATGGCAACCGACTCGACACCGATGCTTTCCAGCGCCGTTGTCAGCTCAAGGGCATCGGAATCTGTCAATCCGTTCTGGGCTTCCGCCATTAAATGATATTCACGGCAAATATGATCAAATCTCAATTGGGCATAAAGCGGAACGGCAAATCCCATCAAACCGGTTACAATGGCAACCAATACCACCAAGGTAACGGCAAATATCACGGTTTGCTCCATAATGTTCCTCTAATTGGGAAAGATTTGGCTGCCGACAGCATTTGTCCACCAATTGTCCATGTCCGTCATCACCATGGTTGCAAAATCCTGAATGCTGGGAATCAAAACAAAGGCCGCGACAATCAGTCCGATTGCAATTCCGATAACGGTATTGAGCGCAAATTCTCCCCGGTCTTCATGCCACAGTGTATTCATTTGACTGAGTCCGGCTCTGATGGCTTTACAAAATTGATGCAATGATTTCATTTTTATCCTCCTGATTTTTTTAGTTTATTTTTTAGTTTCCTCTTTTCTTCTTTCTTTTAACTCTTTTTTTAGGTCCCTTTCCACCTGATGTTTCAACTTATTTACCTGAGGAGATTAATTAAAAATCATATCCGCAGAACGAAAAGCCTGATCAATCAAAGGGAAAAGAAGCATCGTTGAAGTGACGATCGTAAAGATAATGACAATCCCCAAGTACAAGCGCTTGATTCGATCTGTCTGGCGCCTCAAATGCGACAAATATTTTTGAAACAGCATGTTGTCCAACCTTAAAAGTGTTTCAGGCGGTAATCCCGTTGAGAGAACGCTTTCCATAATTGAAATAAAGACTTCTCCTTCTTCAAACCTAAAGTGGCCTCTGAGATAGTCCAGAGCCTTTTTCACATCATGGCTTTGTGCCATAATGACCGAAAACTGAAGCATCTCAGATTTTAAGACACCCGGTGTCACGACTTTATGAAGGCTTTTAAAGACATCTTCTGTCCTAGTGCCGGCAACCGATTGCACATACATATACTTGTAAATCCGATAAAAATTTTTTGACAGCTGCACTTGCCGCTTTTTGCTTTCTTGTCGAATGGCATATTGATGTTTCAAGTGTCGTCCGGATTCATCGCGAAGCCCGGGAAGCACTGCGTAAAGTCCCTCTCTTCGCATCCAGTGATACCCGCCGTAAAAAAGTGCTGCGGCGTTGATTGCCGCAATGCCGTAAAGAAATTGCATAGCACCTCCTATTCCCGCACTTTAGAGGCATAAATCAAAAGAAAAAGTCCTAAAAAGATGCCTAATATCAACCAAATCATTACCGCTTGCCCTACCGCATTCGTCCGATAGTATTGAAGAATAAAATCATTGGATCGCGCAATGCCCACGGCACTGGCACCGACAAAGAGCAGGCTGAGAAAAACAAAATTCCGTTCGGTTTGTAGTTCTATTTTTCGCTTATTGAGCTCTACCTGTATTGATGTATATTCATTTTCAAGGGCACGCATCAGAGCCGATACGTCACCCCGTTTGAGATAGGCCTGTTCAATATTTAAATAGATATAACGCAGGTGCTCGTGATGCACATCTCCTTTGAGCAAATCAAAAGCAATCTCAGGAGAAAGTCCCGCTCTGACAGAACGATTAAAGTGATGAATCCCTGTCTCAATATAGGGATTCCCAATCTCGGATTCTACCAGTTGCAAAACCTGCATTAGATCCTGATTTTGAATCAGCCGCGCGTTCAACTTTGAAAGAAATGAAAACAACCCTGCGTCAATTTTTCGTTCAATATGTTCCAGTCTCAATTCCAAAACAGCAAACGGCAAAAAAATTCCGGTTAATACAACGCCGATTTTCAGAGCCGATTGCCAAGGAGAAGCCATCCAGAAAATTAAAAGTGCCATTAAATACGCAATGGTCGCGACTTTAATTTGTGCTTGAGTCACATACCTCGATAGATAAGTCTGTCTGAAATACCGCCTGTATAGACGTTCAAATAAATTTTGAGGAATAATCAGGCTATAATATTTTGAAAGGACCTCATAAGGCCCTGTAGGCTCCTCTTTTATGGGCGCCCTTAATATGAAAAAAAGCATTCCCACAACGGCAGAACCGTTTAACAGCCATATCAACATAAAATTTTTGCCTCCTCTCGTGCTTTGGCCGAGCCCGGATCCCACTTCTAAGGATTTTCTATAATTTCTGCAATTTTAAATCCTTTCAAATAGACAATAACGTCCAGTGCCGATTCAATGATCTGTTTTACGGCCTCCGGTTTTAAACGCGTCTTGTTTTCCGAGAGCAGCATTAAGCGGTTGATGGCATCCTCGGCGGAATTGGCATGAAGGGTTGCCAATGTTCGATGGTCCGTGTGCCCCGCCTTGATAAAATCCCATGCTTCGTCACCGACGATTTCTCCGATGCAATAAGTATCCAGCGACATGGTCAAACCTTCTCTGATTAATGTTTCCAATGTAACCGCATTACCGCTTTCCCGACGTTTATGTATCTTTTGAACAATGGCGTTGGGACGCTGTGGATAAATCTCGGAGTCTGTTTCACATATCAACATTCTTTCGTACTCATCCACATCTTCAATCAGGCTTCTCAAAAGCGTCGTTTTTCCTGAACCGCCCTTTCCGCAAATAAGAATATTCCGCTTTTGTCGATTAAACGACTCCAAGAGCACGCGCTCATTCTCACTCATAAACCCGATTTGAACCAGAGAATCAAGTGAATACGCAGATTTCGGATGCTTTCGAATACTCAACGCCGTGCCGCTGATATTTCTCGGTGGAATACTCACGTTAATTCTAAGGAAATGCTTTTTATCGCTGACCCTGCAATGGGTATCCACTTCGTTGATAATCCCTCCGTGGCGAACAATCAACAGCCGGCAATAGCGTTCAAAAACTTCTTCCGATGAAAAGGCGACAGGCAATCGTTCGAACACCCCTCGGCGTTTTGCCAAAATGTAATCGTATCGCGTTGCATCAATATCGGAGATGGAATCATCCGTGATATAAGTCTGTAAAATACCATAACCATAAATGGTGTCAAAAATGGTCCGCTTCACCCCTTCTGGGTCGTACAGCTCTTTCTGACTGTCCACGCGTTTTTCAATTTCTCTCGTGAGAAATGCCGGCTCTACTTTTTTATCTTCAATATCTGCAATCAATCCCGCACAGGCCACGACAATCTCATCTAAAAGCCGATCGACAGCCATTCCGTCTGTTCGTACTCGAAGCGCGGGGTTTTCTTCGACGGCGGATTTAAATAGACTTTCAACCACGCCCATGTTCCACACTCCTCTCAAGTCGCTTCAAAAATGAATACGCAGATTGATCCGTTCGATGAATGGTACCGAGATAGCGGTCTCCAAAGAGCATTTTCATCGCCGAATGTGTATACAGTCTTCGTTTGTTATCCCTCTCATCACTTACAACACACAATCGCTCCGATGGGATATTTTGTTTGACATTCAAGACTTCAAGTAAGTGATAGAGATAACGTATATTTTCACGTTCCCCGGTGCTTGCAAAAAGATTCATTTTGCTCATCTTGCAAGCCGTCATGGTGAAACTGTCATATGGAAACGGGGACCCATGGAAAATAATGAGGTTATAGTGCGTTTGCAGGGCCTCCAAAAGCACTGAAAATTGTGAATCACTATAGTGCTCATAATTATAGAAGTTATAATTGCCGAGCATGACGTCTAATCGTTTGTTGACGCGATGCACCGCTTTCTTTAGAATTGGCCCGAGTGCCGCGTGTTTTCCGACAGAATCAAGCACAATGTTCAGCCCTGTATTGTCAATCCCTTTCAAATGGCTCTTAACATGAGTCTGCAATTGTCGAATTTTGAAATGGTCATCCATGGAAGGGGAAAGTAAATTCCCGTCGATCAATAAAACATTGCCTTTGCCGTATTGGCTCAGTGTTTTTGCCAGAGTCGCGGAAAAAGCGGCACTTCCCACAGAGACCATCAATCCATCCGGAAAATTCCGAGTGCGCCTTTTTAACGGTTTGAACCGGTTCCATGGCCAAAATTCAATTTTTCCGGGTGCGCCAAGCTCTTTTTGAGTGATCTTTTCAAGATATTCCCGAGCTTCCTTATCCATTTGATCATAACCCGCCGTCAATTGATCCAAATAGAGTCCTTTTTCCCGTTCCAACACTTCTGAAAAATAGCGCTGAACCGCTTCTGCAGCTTCCTCCGCCGTTTTAAAAGAAGTCACCTGTTCCCCCTGCAAACGCACACCGGCATAAACAAACACGGCATGCCACTCAAACTTCTTAAATTGAAATGCCTCAATTTCCGTCATCTGAGATAAAACGATACAAACCCGGTAAGGTTCCGTCACCTCCGAATCCCCAATTAAATCTAAACGCTTTGCCTCTGGCAGCAGGGGTTTCAATGCGGCATATAGGTTTTCCTGATGTGATTTCCAATAGAGGTATAACGTCATCTTTCTGCTCCGTTTTCCATGATATGTAAATAATGTATCACAATTTACATTTTATGTAAATAAAAAACGCATCCAAATTTTTGTTTTTTTGGATGCGTTCCTGATTTCTTATTGAATTTTTCAATGAAAACTTTAAAGTTTTCGACGTCCCTCAATGGCACGTGCAAGGGTGATTTCATCGGCATATTCAAGATCTCCGCCGACGGGAAGTCCATGTGCAAGTCGTGTGACAATGATATCCGTCCCCTTAAGGAGTTTTGAAATATACATGGCGGTTGCCTCACCTTCGATGGATGGATTTGTCGCCAAAATCACT